>CAYQMW010000127.1:0-5976 GCA_964418715.1 uncultured Methanobrevibacter sp.
TAAAAATAAGAGTAATTATGATGTATTTTATTCGAAAAAATTCAGGCCCCTAAATAGTTTAAAATTAATATCTCTATATTTTTACTTAAATTATGCTTATTTAAAGCATTATTATTAGATAATATTCACTAGATTATCAAAATAATTTTTAGATAATTCCATCTTCAGTGATTCTAAAGTTAACAATCTTGCCTTCAGGAATTGCAGGGTGTCTTTTAAGTGTAGCTACTCTTTGGCCGATAACATCTGCTTTTTCAAGTTGGATTACTACCTTACTCCAATATTGAAGTATGGTTCCACCTACGGCTTTAATTTCCTCACTATTGTCTTCATCAGAAAATGAGGAGTATATTTGATTTGTTACAAGAACGGCAATATTATATTTACGTGCCATTCGAGATAGTTGTCCCATTTGTTTTCCTAATTCTTTATTTAGTTTAGATGAATTTCTATCTTCAATTCTATATAATGCAACTGCAGAATCAATAACTATTAGTTCCACTTCATCTTTATTGTCTTTTAACCATGTTTCAGCTATTATTAAGTCATCACTTTGTTCTTCAAAACTAGTTGGTTCTAAAATGATTATATTATTTGCAACTTCATCAAATGAATCTTTAGCTATTTGCCTGATTCTATCTACTGATATTCCACCTTCTGTATCAACAAAAATTACTTTTTTTCCAGTTTTTGCTACTTCAACTGATAGTTGTAATGCAATATTTGTTTTTCCAGAGCCTGGAGGTCCAAATATCTGACTTATAACACCTTTTTCAACTCCTCCATTTAAAATTTCATCAACAGAAGAGTTAGTGGATATCTTATCAGATTCTCCCATTTTTTTTAATGTTCTCATATAATCACTTTTCTTATAAGCTGAAACTTTTAATTTAGACTATTTTAATCAATAAAACAGTTTGATTTTTAATATTATTAATTTTGATTTTATTTTTTATAAATATTTATTATTAGATTTTAAATTAATTTTTAAATTTGTATTTGGATACCCAATTTAATAGTTTATTTTACATTTAATCTAATTTTTTAACATAATGGACATGTGCTGTCTTTAAAATAAAATCCTAATCTTGCCATAAATTGGCTGTATCCTTTATCAATAAGACTTGTTACATCAATAACTGTATACATTGCAATTCTTCGATTATTGATAAGTTCTCTAAAGTTGGAAAAATTTCCTTCCACAAGTACAAGGTCTAAATCATAGGGATCAATTTCAAATATCATATCCATTTCATTAATATTGATTTGGTTTTTAGCATTATTTTCTTTTATTTCTACATTAATTTTATCAGAATCCATAGTAAGTAATATTCCATATTCGGGATAACTAGATATGGCTATACCTATTTTACTATTTTCTTTTATTCCGCTAAAATATTCAAATACAGAATTTACCCAATTGTCCCAGATTTCTTTTTTAAAATAATCTTCAACTTTCATTTTACCAGTTTTACTTTTTATTATATTGATTTTTACTAATTCAATAATTTTTTTAATTTTTACTAATTTTCTATTCTGATTTTCTATTTAATTTTATGTTAATATTTTTTTAAATCTTTATCATTAATTATTTACTATTTTTTTATTCAAAAATTATCTTAATTTTAATTTTTCTATTTTTTTATTTCCATATTTTAATTATTTTTATTTTATTTTTTTCTAATTTTTTAGTCATTTGTTCAAATTTTATTTTTTAATTATTATTTGTTATTTTATTAATTTTTTAATTATTTTTTAGTCTTTTTTCTAAAAAGCATTTGTAATCATAAATTTTCTTAAAATATATTTATATAGTATTTTTTTCACACTTTCTTTGCTTTTAATACTTTTTTATATTTTTTTATTAATATATTTTTTTTAAATTTCAATTGCATTCTTTTTTTTAAAATATTGGATATATCTCTTTTTATTTTTAATTATGGGGGTTTTTACATTTTTTAATTTATTTTTTTAATATATTATTTATTATTTTTTAATTTAAATAAATTAAATTTAATTTAGAGTATATTTTTTAGTAATACTTTTTTAAGTTATTTATAATGTAAAGTAATACTTTAAAAAGCTTTATATAGTTTTTTTTAATAAAAATTATATGTAAAAGTAATATTTTTAAATAATATCGGTTTTTATTTTTTAAATTAATGGTTAAAGAAATTTAAGTAATAATATGAGTATTACTTTTTAGGCCAAATTTTAGAAAAAGTATTACTATTAATATTGGTTTCCAATTTTTTTATTAAAAAGTATTACTTTTAAGATTATTATCATATGTGGAAAATTTTTTTTAAAAAAAATTTTTTATATTTTTAATTATAAGGAGGAATAAATAATGCATGTACCTGATGGTTTCGTACCTTTGTGGCAATGTGCTATATACTATGTAATTTTAATCATAGCATTGTACTTTGCACAAAAATGGGCGAGAAATAATTTGGATGAAAAAAGAGTGCCTTTAATGGCAGTTTTAGCAGCAGGTATTTTCGCAATTATGTCTATGAACATGCCTATTCCTATGGGTACTAGTGGACATATGGTAGGAGGTACTTTGATTGCTCTCGTATTTTTAGCTCCAGAAGCTTGTGTAATCGTATTTTTCGTTGTACTTCTTCTCCAAGCATTACTCTTTGGAGACGGTGGAGTAACAACTTTAGGTTTAAATGTTTTAAATATGGGTATTATAGGAGGATGTGTTGGTTTATACACATTCAAAGGATTAAAAGATATAATTGGTAAATATCCTTCAATTGCAATAGCAGCATGGCTTGCAACTCTCGTAGCAGCTCTCGCATGTGCTGTTGAGATGACTTTAGCAGGAACTTTCCCACTTGTTCCAGGACTTGTTGCAATGGGAACCTATCACGCTTTCATTGGTGTAATAGAAGCTGTACTTACTGTAATTGTAATATTTGCTCTTGAAAAATTCAGACCTGATCTTTTAGCATGGAATACTGACTGAGGTGTAAACATGGATGTAAAAACTAGAAATTTAATAATTGTGGGTATTGCTATCTGTATTATAATTGCATGTTTATCACCATTTTTAGCATCAGGTGATCCGGATGGACTTGAAAAATCTGCAGAAGATGCAAAAGTGCCTGAAAGTTTAGAAGGTTCTACTTTCAGTTTTGAATCTCCAATGCCTGATTATCTTGGAGAAAGTTCAAGTGGTGAACAAATTGCAGCTCTTGTAATAGGAGTATTAATCACGCTAGTAGTGGCATGGGGTGTCGCTTTTATAGTAAAAAAAAGTTAAGTTCAAATCTTTAATTATACGTGCTCCTAAATGTTTTAAATTAGTTAGTAGTAACTCATATTATTTAATCACCAATTAATATATACTCACAATTTATTATCAGTTTATATTACTAACTAATTTCAAAACATTTTTTTTATTTTTTTTAAATTTACTATTTATCAATTTTTATAAATTTTTCAATCTAATGATTTTATTAATGATAAAAACATATTATAATTGATTTAATTAAATTCGTTAAAGTATTGCTTTTTTTATAAATCGGTTTTGTAATACTTTTAAAATGAAACTTTATTTATATAAAACTTAATAAAACTTAAATTAATACTCTAATATTGGGATTATTTATGGATATATCACAAAGTCTAGATTTAGATGCATTAAGTGGGATGGATTCTCCAGTTCATAATCTTGAAGGACGTATTAAACTTGTATCAGTTTTAATAATAATTGTCTATTGTGTATATTCTACTCAATTATTAGTTCCTCTTGTTTTGGAAATATTTTTACTTATTTTAATTTATATTGCAGGATTGTCCTATAAAGATTCTTTTAAAAGAATTGTTATGTTGCTTCCATTTGCAGGTTTTATTATTATATTTCAGTCATTTATTCATGGAGGTACTATAATATGGCAAAGTCCTATTCCATGGATCCATATTTCTGATGAGGGTCTTAATTGGGCTATACTTTTAACTGCAAGATTAATTGTATCATTAACAGCAATTGTTTTATTATCTTCTACAAGTCCTATGAATGAAATTGTACAATCACTACGTAAATTAGGAATGCCTAGGGATTTTGCAATGATCTTATCCATTATGGTCAGATTCTTATTTATTTTTGTAGATGAATTAGAGGCTATTAGAGTTAGTCAAAGGTCACGTAACTTTGATATTTACAGTAAAATTACTCCATATAAATGGAGAGTAAAACAGGTTGGTTATACAATTGCTATGATGTTTTTAAAAGCTTATGAAAAAGGTGAGCGAACCTATTATACAATGTTGGCTAGAGGATTATCTGATAATTCTGATATGTTTCATGTTAGAACAATTATAGGTAAAAGTGAAATGATTTATATTGGAACTTTAATTCTCATTATTATTATTCTTCAGTTAGTCTTAATATTTATTCCAGGTCATTTCGGATTTTTGACAACTGTTTTATACACTTAAATTAATTTTCTATTACATTTTCTTTTTTTCTAATTTATTTTTACAAGTTACTTATTTTAGAGTTTGTTTTTTCATTTAATTTTTAATTTTTCTTTACCACTAATTTTTTAAAATTTTTAATATTATGCTTTGTGAAATTTTTCAAAGCTATTTTTTCAGATTATTTTTCTATCAATATCCTTAAATTTAGCTTCAATTATTTTACAGTTTTTCATATTTATTTTAAAATTATCGTAGTTATAATTAAAATATTCAATAGAAATATTTTTAATAATTTTTTAAATTAATCAAATCTATATCAATCATTCAAATTCATAAAAGTTTCAAAATAAAGTATCTTGGTGATATAGCAGAATTATTTTAAATTAGTAAATTTATAGTAAATTCATAAAATAATATTAAATATATAATTAAATTTACTAAAAAATTAATAGAATAAGTTTTAATTAGAAATAATATGGAATAAGTTTTATTTAGAAAAAATAATATGGTAAGTTTAAATTATAAAATTAGTTATATAAATAAAAGTTATATAAATAAAAAAATTAAATACTTTTAGCTAACTGTTCTTTATTAATGTATTGCACATCTAAAACACTTAACTTTTTCTCCATATGGATAGTATCTCCATTTTCAACAGTTTTTTTATAGTCAAGTGAACTCCAGAAATGATAGCCTTCAATTACATCTTTTTGAGTGTGTAAGTATATTTCATTATAATGTTTGTCTTTTGCAAACTCTTCAGCAATACTTACAAGATTAGTTCCGATTTTATGTCTTTTATATTCTTTATCAATATAGGTTCTCCATAAACTTGCAGTTCCATCTATTGTATATTTATCTTTAAAAATTTCGAAGTTTTTATCATAGCCTCTAATGCCTATTGTACCAATAATCTCATTTTTCGGATTTAATGCAATAAAAAAAGAGTTTCGTTTAGGTAAGATGTAGGTTTTTTCTAAATCTACAATGTCATAATGATATTCTGGTACATAACCTAGTCCAAATTCTTCTTGAATTTTATTAAATAAATATTTTTTAGTTTCTTCTATAAAATCAGGATAATCTTCTAATCTTACTATTGAATAGTACATTTTATCAACCTATGTTGACATTATAAAAACTTATTTTTTTACCATATAATAGTAGAATAAAAGAATAATTGTTTCAGTTAATTAATAGAGAGGAGAGAGAATATATGTGATTTAATGGACTTAAACCTTTATTCTTTTATTCTATATGGCTTGTATTCTTTGAAGTGGAATAAGTTTCTATTTATTTATCAAAGATCTTTTTTAAACAATTTTAAGATTTTTTTGAGGCGACATATCTTAGAATTATTTTTTTTTCTAGGCGAAGTTAATAGTTTTCAAAACTAACTATGGTATTAAATATATTGTTTAAGGAGAGATTTAGTAATACTTTTTCCTATTAACTTCATACTTTTATTTGTATTAAGGAGTATAAATACTTTTTTGTAAAAAAGTATTACTTTTTTTATAATTTAATAAAATTTAGTATTAA
>CAYQMW010000128.1:0-5952 GCA_964418715.1 uncultured Methanobrevibacter sp.
TTTTATCAATCCTTTCTAATAATAATTAAGGGAAATATTATATTTATAATATTTGACGCTTAATTTAATGAATTTTAACGGATGATAATATAAGTTCTTGATGTTATTATTATAATAATATATATTATTAGAATTAAAATTTATCGGTATCATTTAAATATAATTCTATTTTAAATAACATAAGGTTTATAAACTTTAAAATATAATTATTAAATATAGAATTTTTATAAAATTAATTAATTTCTCTTTTAAATCTTAACTTTAATAGAAATTAATATTTTATTGTAAAAAATACTAGATTTATTATAAGTATTTTACAAAAATTCATGATTATAATTGCTTATTTAAATATTATTAAATAAGTATATTTATTCAAAAATCTTTACTATTATAATGGTAATTAGTATTGATTTATTATTTAACTTGTAGATTAACAGATGATGTTAATTTAAAACTTTTATCTAATTAAAGTGATAAGTCATAAGATTTATTATCTTTAATACATATTTTGGGAAGGGTAATTATGTATAAAGATGAAATGATTCAAATGCATCAATTTTTAGTTTATGTATTAAAATATTTGGCTGAAAATGATGAAATAAAAAATGATTGTAGTGAATATATTGCTTTAAATATTAGTCCTCATCATATTCACAGGACTAAAGCTGAACATAAACATGCTATTTTTGTACTAGCAAATACAATTTCACATGTTATATTAAATAAAGATGAAGATTCTATTCCACCTAATGTTACTAATGCTTTACAAGAATTAATTAAAAGATCTGAAAATGAACTTGTAAAAGCAGAGTCTAAATAGGTTTAATCTTTTTTTAATAATTTCTTTTTTTATATTTTTCTAACTTTTATTATTTTTCTAATTTTTCTAGTTTTTTTAGTATTATTCTAATTTTTCTAAATTGAATATTTTCTTTTATTTTTAACTGTTTTTAGGGATGTTATATCTTTTTTAGTTTTTCTACTTTTCTTCTTATACGATAAAAAGTTTATTTATCTAAATACATTCTATTTTTTTTAAATAAAAACTAATAATTTAGTTTTATAATGAACGAACGATTTATATTTAGTAAATATTATATATTTCCTTTTAAAGAATATATATTACTTATTTATCGAGGAAAATATATGTTGAATAAAAAACTTTTTGTACTGATAATTTTACTCACGGCTTTAATCAGTATTTCTGCAGTTAGTGCTGCAGATGATGTGACAGGTAATAAGCTTTAAACTTAATGTAAAAACTAAAACCTACACTGTTACACTTAAAAACAACATTAACAAAGCTATAAACGGAGCTCAAACATCATTAAAACTTAACGGAAAAACAAATGTATCTAAAACCAAATAGTAAAGGTCAGGCTACATTTAAAATTACTAACTTAAATAAAATAGGTACTTTAATGGAATGATTACATATTCAGGAGATAAATACTATAACAAGTTAAGTAATAATATTAAATTAACTGTTAAAAAATAGGTGTAATTATGAATAATAAAATTATTTGTCTTGTTGATGGTGAACATTACTTGCCGGTAACTAAATCTGCAATTTTAACTATAAATGATTTGGACCACAATGATGTTCAGGCTATAATCTTTATTGGTGGAACTGAAAAGTTAAAAACTGAAAACCCTGATGAGTATTCAAAACTTATGGGTTTTCCAGTATACTTTGGAGATGACTACAGTCAAATTCCATTTGATTTAATTGAAAAGACCATTGATGAATATGGTTCTAATACAGTTATTGACCTATCTGATGAACCGGTTCTTGATTATTCTAAAAGGTTTCAAATAGCATCACTTGTTTTATCTCGTGGATGTATATATGAAGGACCAGATTTCAAATTTGAACCACCGACCCAGGCAGAAATACCTGAAAAACCAAGTATTAAAATTATAGGAACTGGTAAAAGAATTGGTAAAACTGCTGTAAGCACTTATTCAACACGTTTAATTGAAAAGAATAGTTATAATCCTTGTGTTGTAGCAATGGGTAGAGGAGGTCCTGAAAAACCGGAAATAGTTCGCGGTGACTTAATGGAGATAACTCCTGAATTTTTAATGGAACAAGCTGATAAGGGAGTTCATGCTGCAAGTGATCATTGGGAAGATGCACTAATGAGTAGAGTATTGACTATTGGTTGTAGACGTTGTGGTGGAGGTCTATCTGGTGAAGTATTTATGACCAATATGAAAGAAGGGGCAAAAATAGCAAACGAGCAGGATAAGGATTTAATAATCTTTGAAGGTAGTGGTGCGGCTATTCCTCCTATAAAAACAGATAAGAACATTTTGCTTATAGGTGCAAATCAGAATATCTTAAATATTGTAAATTTCTTCGGACCATTTAGAATTGGACTTGGTGATGTGATTATACTTACTATGTGTGAAGAGCCAATGGTTAAACAGGAAAAGGTAGAGGAAATTATTGACTTTATAAAAGGTTTAAAACCTGATGTTAATGTTATACCAACTGTCTTTAGACCAAAACCACTTAAAAATATTGAAGGTAAAAATGTTCTCTTTGCAACTACAGCACCAGAACAGATTAAAGACACTCTTGTTGATTATCTGGATAAAGAATATGGGTGTAATATTGTTGGTACGACTTCACACCTTTCAAATAGGCCACTTCTTAGAGAAGACATTAAGAAATATATTTCTGATGCAGACTGTATGCTGACAGAACTTAAGGCAGCTGCAGTTGATGTTGCAACAAAAGAAGCATTTGAAGCTGGTTTGGATGTTGTATATTCTGATAATATTCCTATTGTAATTGATGGTAATTATCCGAATTTAGATGAATGCATTTTAGAAATTGTTGATAGTGCAATTGAAAATTTTAAAAAGGAAAATAATTAAATCATTTAATTATTCCTTATTTTTCTTATTTTTTCTTATTTTATATTATTTTAATAATTATTATTGGTTTTAAATTTTTATTTTATTTTATGTTTAATCATTTTTACATAAAAATATGATATGTTTGTTTATTTTCATGATGATTTTAGGGTATATATTTAAATACTATTTAATTTAATATATTATTGGTTTAAGAAAATTTATCTTAAATCGTTGTAGGAAAATTATGGGAAATCATACATATTCACCCCCTTAATACATGTTACGAAAAAAAAACACTTTGGAACTTTTTTTCATTCCCGTACTTTTTCTATATTTCTAATTTTTCTGATTTAATTTAAAATACTGCTTTTTTTTGAAAATGAAATATAGTTATTATAAAAAAATAGTTTGATGTTTTGTACAGAATAATAAATTTTATTTTAAAAAAAGAAGGGATAAAAAGAGTTATTTAATACTCTTTTATTGAAAATTTTATATTTTAACTAAATCTTATTTTTTCACAGTTATTTTTACATTTTTGGTTGCTTTGTTGGCAATGCCCGAGGGAAAAAATTATAATTTTAGATTTGTAAAATACTTTTGAATTTGATATCTTAAATATATAAATGAATATTATAAGTAAAAAATAATATTTACTCCTGATGAAGTTCTCTTAGTCTTCTTTCAGCAGCCCTTCTGACAGGATATGTTTGATTACCTCCTTCTAAATCGAAAAAACCCTCTTTATGAGGATCATTTTCTGCAATATATTTTAACGTATTGTAATCTTGAATTTTATTAGTTGCGGCTAAACGAATCTCTGGGTCGGTATCGTGTATTGCTAATTTAATTAATACTTCTTGGTCTTTTAAATTTCGATTTTTAACTGCTTTTAAACGATTTTCATATTTCAATGAAGTACAAGCTATTAAATAATATTCTATTAAAAATTCGTCGTTTACTCTAGAAAAATCTATATTATCCGGATCTAAATTTGGTTTTAATTTTCTAAAAGCACCGTAGCGAACATATTTATTTGGGCAATTTTCTACAAGATCTTCTAAAAGAGATTTATCCTCAATTCTTGAAAGTGCATAATCATTAACCATATTATTCATAGTTTTAGTAGCAATATCAGCCAAAACAGATTCATCATTAATTTTTCTAATAGCTTCCTCACAAACGACATTATTAGAATCATTTTTAGCAATATCAGCCAAAATGGATTCATCATTAATCTCATTAACAGCATGACTACGGGTCCAATAATTAGAATGATTTTTAGCAATATCAATCAAAACAGATTCATCATTAATTTTTCTAATAGCTCTCTCACGAACGAGATAATCAGAATCATTTTTAGCAATATCAACTAATAATTTTTGGTCATCTAACTCATATGATACGGTAGTAAGTTTTTTGACCTGTCTTTATTATTTTTTATTAATAATTTCCATTTTAGTCTATCAGATAATCCCATAAGAATCCCTTTCATTATTATTAATTTAAACTGTATCAATCATATTTTTAAAATTTAACCTTTCTTGTAGTTATTTATATATATTTATTATAATAATTAAGCGGATTATTAACTCTCATTGTAGACCTTAAATAAAATATCAAATAGTTGATTTATTTCTCTATCAAGTGCACTATCCAGATAACTAACTCCTTTTTCAGTTATTCCTCCAGGAGTACATACAGAATCTATCATATCATCACAGGCTTCCACATTCAGCTTGTCTACAGATAGATTTTCACTTGTTCCAATTAGTGTTTTAAGTATCAGATATTTTGCCTCACTATAATCTAGAGAGGAGTTTTCCACACTATAATTTGCTAATTTTTTAACCATTAAACTGATAAATGCAGGGCCGCAGCTTGTAAGTATTGTTGCTATTTCAAGATCCTTTTCACTTGGAAGTATTTTTACATAAGTAAATTCATTAAATAATGTTTCTATACCTGTTGAGTTTAAAAAATTAACCTTATCATTATGTACAATTAGACTAATTCCCTTTTGCGGATTTTCCCTTTGCTGGAACCTTGATGCTAATGATGGAATAATTACTGTAACAGGTCCTCCGTAAACTTCTTTAATATCATCAAAACTTATACCTGCACATGTGTGTATAATATGAGTATTATCAATCTCATCTTTAATCTCTTTTAATACATCAAGTAAATCATCACTTTCAACAGAGATTATTATTTTATCTGCTTCTTTTGCAAGCTTAATGTTGTTGTCTGTAACTGTAATTTCTGGGAAATCTTCTTTTATATTATTTAATTTGGATATGTTTCTATTTGATATGATGAGTTCATCAGCATTTAACAGATTTAGTTTGAGTAAATTTTCACTTATCATCTGACCTATTCTTCCATATCCTATTATTCCAAGTTTCATATTATCACACTTTTTTTTATAATAAATTACAAATTTTTACTATATTTTTTTCATAAATTATCAAAAATTAATAATTGATTTTAATAATCAATATCAAAGTCTTCTGTTGTAACAATCTCAGGTAATTTTCCAATTGTTCCAACTAATCCTCCAATGGTTATTAGTCCACCATCAAAAAATTCTCTGTATTTTTCAGCAGATTCAAGTCCTCTCATCATACTCTCCTCATCACTTTCACCTGTCACATCATTGGCTATACTTGTTGCAAGTGCGTCACATACACTTGCCTCTGGACCTATTATTGTAACGGATTCAGAATTTCCAAAACTTATGGAGTGACCTATTTTTGCAGAGGAGGTACATATTCCAAGTGGCTTGCTGCGAGGTTTTAATTTAAATCCAATGTTTTTAATGGTATTTGAGTAGATGCCACAAACCAATTTTTTATTGTTTATTACAGCTATATCTCCACCATTTTCAAGTGAACTTAATTTGGTTCCTTTAATTATCAGGTGATTTAGACACATCTGGGATATTGTACCTGCTACACAGGCCATAGGACCTACATTTCCAATCACACTTCCCTTATCCATTAATCTGATAATCTCTGCTTCACTTTCCACATTTTTGCCTATTGGTTCAAGTGAACTTAGATAATTGGGATTTTCATAAATATA
>CAYQMW010000129.1:0-5929 GCA_964418715.1 uncultured Methanobrevibacter sp.
ATGTATAAACGGCTTTTTAACAATGGCCGAACTGGCAATTATCTCGTCTAGAAGACATAAGCTTCTTAAATTAGAACAAGAAGGATATAAAGGTGCGAGAATCTCAATGGAATTACTTGAAGATTCTACCGACTTTTTATCTGCTGTTCAAATCGGGATTACAGTAAGTAATATTATTATCGGTGTATTCGGTGGTGCAGCCTTAGCAAGGCCATTATCTGCTTATCTAGCACCATACATTCCATACTCATATACAATAAGCCATATTGTAATAATTTTACTTTCAACCTACTTTACACTTATTGTAGGTGAAATTGCACCAAAACAAATTGCAATGAATCATCCTGAAAAAATAGCTATAAGATTTGCAAAAGAGATGCAAATATTGTCTAAAGTATCTGCCCCATTTGTAAAAATCTTAAGTGATTCAACAAAAATCCTTCTTAAACTAATTGGCCAGAATGAAATTAAAAAACATGAAATTACCGAAGAAGAAATTAACCTTTTAATTGAAGAAGGTATTGAAGAAGGTAATATTGAAGAAGATGAAAAGGCAATTATTGAAAGGGTTTTCAGACTTGATGCACAGAAAGTAGATATGATTATGACCCCAAGAAATGAGATTGTATGGTTAGATCTTGAAGATAGTGATGAGGAAAATAAGGCAAAAATTATTGAAAGTAAACGTTCAATTTTCCCTGTTGCATCTGGAGAGTTAGATGATTTTATTGGTGTTGTACAAGCAAAAGACATATTAAGCACTATGTTTAATGGTAAAAAATTAGATTGGAAAAAAGAAGTTAGAACACCTCTTGTTGTACCAGATAATCTCTTGTCTATGGAACTTTTAAATAAATTTAAAGAAAATGAACATTATGTTCACATGGTACTTGTTGTAGATGAATTTGGTACTGTTTTAGGTTTAATTACATTAAACGATTTACTTGAAGGAATTGTTGGAGACATTCCTGGAATTGACGAAATGGATGATCCAAAATCAACACAACTTAAAGATGGTTCCTGGTTAATGGACGGTAGAATTACAATAGATGTATTTAAAGACATATTTGATATTGATGAAGAGCTACCTAATGAAGAGGAAGATAATTTCTCAACAATTGCAGGTTTCATATTAGGATATCTTGAAAAAATACCTACCCAAGGAGAATCATTCCAATGGGACAAATATCATTTTGAAATTTTAGGTATGGACGGAAATCAAATTGATAAAATCCTTATAAAAATAGTTGAACCTGTAGAAGATGAAAGTGAAGATGAAGAATCTTAACTTTCAATTTTACTTTTTTTTATTATAATTTTTATGGTTAATTTATATTTTAATTTCAGAAAAAAAATTTGTTTATTTATAAAAAACCGATTTAGAAAATAAAACTTAATTTCTAAAATATTTACTGAATCTATTTCTTTTTATTAATATTTTTAGACCCTTTGGTTTTCTTATTTTTATTTTTATTAAATATTTCATCTTTATTTTTATACAAGACATATCCTGCATAAACAAGAATAATAACTAAAATAGGGTCAATTATTATATCATAAGCATGAATATTATAAAGATCTTTTATAACTACAATTGCAAATAAAACAGCTAATACTATAAGAAGAACTATATATTTCCTTTTACTTTCATCATAATCTCTAAATATACTTTTATCCATCTAATCACCATCATCTTCCAATAATTTTAGTATTTCACAAGCCTTACATAAATCAGTTGAGCTTGGCTCACCACAATACTTACATTCATAGAGTATAGGAGGTTCTGCTTCAACATTTAATGATTTAATAAATGAATTTAAAATATTTACCTTTGTTTGAGGATTCTTATCTTCTGCATCATTTAAAAATCCTTTAATTTTACTTCTAAGTGACAAATGAGAATAAGGACATTCCTCCAGGTGAACATCAATATTATTCATTAATACCCACATACCCACCTCCTTTTCAGGAGTGTTCCATAATGGTTTAATACGTGGAACGAGCTTAGGATGAATACGGCTAAGTTCAGGGCCGAATTTAGAAAATTTAAGAGTATCGGCCCTTGCAAAACTCATAAGAAAAGACTGAATTTCATCATCAAGATTATGTCCTGTTGCAATCTTATCACAATTAAGTTGATATGATGTTTGATTTAAAATATATCTTCTAAAAACACCACAAACAATACATGCACTTTTAAATTCACTGTAAATGTCATCCAAATTATAATTAAAAGTATTGTAAAAAGAGGTTTCAACTAATTCAATATCCAATAATTTACAATTATTAACTGCAGCTTCCAACCCAGAAGATCTGTATCCCTTAATTCCTTCATCTACAGAAATAGCAATTAATTCAAAATCAACATCTGACTGTTTTTGATATTTACTTAAAGCATGCAGGGTTAAAACACTATCTTTACCACCAGATAATGCTACTGCAATCTTTTCCCCGTCTTTAATCAATTTATATTCATCAATCAGATTATTGATTCTTGTAAATATTTTTTGATTAAATTCCTCTTTATCAACCTTTACCATAATATGAACTTAATTTTTTAAATTTATAAAATTAATCATTTAAATTTAAATTGAATTTAGAAAATTTAGGTGAATTTTATTGATTAGTGAACTTTTATATTTTAAATGATATTAAAAAATATGAAAAACAAGTAATAGTGAAATTAAAAAATTCCAATAAATAGTCAATTGAGAAAAATAACAAATCTTCATGAAAAAAATACTTAATAAAAATTAAAGAAAAATAAAATAAAAATACTTAGTAAAAATTAAAAAAAATAAATATAGTGAAAATGAAAAAATAAATAAAATCAACTAAATTATTTAACTAATTTTAAAGAAGCTTCCTTAACAACAGATATAATAGTATCTAAATCATCTTTACTTAATCCTGGATGAACAGGTAGTGAAATTACCTCAGTTACTACTTTATCTGTAACAGGACATGCTTGGTCATATCCAATTTCTTTATAATATTCCTGATTATATAATGGAATAGGATAATATACTCCACAACCAATACCATTATCATCTAAAAATTCAATCCAAGCATCCCTATCACCTTCTACTTTAATAGTGTACTGGTGATATACATGTTTATTTTCATCCCTAACAACAGGAGCAACTACACCTTTAATGTCTTTAAGACCACTGGTTAAATATTCTGCATTTTCATTTCTTTTATCATTAAATGAATCTATTTTTTTAAGCTGACCAAGACCAATTGCAGCTGCAATATCAGTTAATCTGAAATTATATCCTAAATAATTATGATGATATTTAACAGCAGAACCATGAGCTCTGAATATTTTTGATTTTTCTGCAAACTCAGCATTGTTAGTTGTAATCATTCCACCTTCACTAGTGGTCATGTTTTTGGTAGGATAAAAACTGAAACATGCAATGTCTCCTAGAGTACCTACCTTTTTACCTTTATATTCTGCACCGTGAGCTTGAGCTGCATCTTCAATAACAATTAAATTATGTTTTTTAGCAATTTCATTAATAGGATCCATATCTGCTGATTGACCATATAATTGAACGACTAAAATAGCTTTGGTTTTATCAGTAATAGCTTCTTCAATTTTTGTAGGATCCATTAAAAATGTATCTTCACAAATATCAATAAATACAGGTTTAGCACCTGTGTATAATATGGAATTTGAACTTGCTGCAAAAGTAAAACCAACAGTAATTACTTCATCACCTTCCCCAATACCACATGCTAACAATGCAGTATGTAATGCAGTAGTTCCTGAACTAGTTGCAATTGCATAATCTGTACCTATCCATTTAGCAAATTCCTCTTCAAATTCACTAACCTTAGGTCCCTGTGCAATCATGCCAGATTTTAATACTTCAACAACATTATCAATTTCTTCTTGTCCAATTATAGGTTTAGCTATATTAATTCTATCTGCCATAAACTCACCAAATAAAAAATAAAATTCATTTTTTTAAATAAAATTTACTCATATAAATCATATAAATAAAATTATCACTAAATAAAATATTATATTATAATTTATTACAAAGATAATATATAAACTAAATTGTTATTATTTAAAAATTTTTAAATTAAACAAATTATAAAAAAAATAACAGAATTTTGAAAAAATAAAAAAATTCAAAAATGTGAAAAATAAAAAATTTCAAAAATCAACTGTGATATAATGGATGAAGATAATAGTAGTAAAATTAGGACAGTTACTGAAGGTTTATGTGAAATTCAATTTCCAGAATATGAAAAAGTATCCTCTGAAGCTCCAGTATTCTATAATCCAAAAATGGAATTAAATAGAGACATATCCATTCTTGCAATACAGGCATTTGAAAAGAAAGTAGATAATCCAATTAATATTGGAGATGTATTTGGAGGAAGTGGAATTAGAGGAATCAGATATAAAAAAGAAATTGATAATATAGGAAATGTTGCAGTAAATGATATTAGTCCACTTGCAGGGGAATTTACAAAAGAAAATGCTCTAAACAATAATATTACAATCTGTGAGGATAATTTTGAAATCCATCAAGATGAAGCAAATAATTTCCTTAGAAAAAACAGAGGACGTTTTGATGTAGTTGATATTGATCCCTTTGGAACACCTAGTTTTTTTATTGATAGTGTTGCAGCATCCATTAAAAGAAATAGTCTTTTATGTGTTACAGCAACTGATACATCTGCTTTATGTGGAACCTATAAAGCACCATGTATTAGAAAATATAATGCAAAACCATATAAAAGTGAATACTGTCATGAAAATGGAATCAGAATACTTGCAGGTTTTGTAGCTTTAACATTTGCAAAATATAAAAAATATGTGG
Organism: uncultured Methanobrevibacter sp.; assembly: GCA_964418715.1. GTDB lineage: Archaea > Methanobacteriota > Methanobacteria > Methanobacteriales > Methanobacteriaceae > Methanarmilla. The sequence goes on from CAYQMW010000129.1 coordinate 4,845, forward strand.
AAATAAAATTGTCTCACAGTACTGAACATTATATGAGAATTTATATGATTGTTAAAAAAGGTTCAAAAGCAAGTGATGAAAGCCTTAAACAAATAGGTTATATTTCCCATTGTAAAAACTGTTTATATAGAGAAAGTAGCTATGGCCTTGCAGCTAGTTTAAATGATACTTGCCCAGTATGTGGTGAAAAACTTATTCATGCAGGACCATTATGGCTTGGAAAAATCCAAGACAAGGATTTTATTAGTCAGATGCTTAAATTACTTCCAGAAAAAACATTAAACACATCTGGTGAAATTGAATCACTTCTTAGTAAATGTCATGATGAAGCTGATGCAATACCAACATCTTATGATATTCATGAAATTTCAAGAACTTTAAAAATCAGTGCACCTAAAATAGATAAAGTTATGGAACGTTTAGAGTCTCTTGGATATTACGCACTGAGAACTCATTTTACACCAACCAGTATTAAAACAGATGCACCACTTGAAGAGATTCGTGAAGCTGTAGATGATTTAAGTATTGGTAAATAGTTTTTTAAAAAATTAGTTAAAATAATTGATGACTATTTTTTAAAAAAAATTATTACTTTTTTATTAAAACCATAAAATTTAAAATAAAACTATATATTTTTTAAAAATAATTAAAATTTAAACAACTATTTTTAAATATTTATTAAAAAATTTAAACAAAAAATTTTCTTTTTTTAAAAAACAATAATTTAAAAATTCTTTTAAAGATTAGAAATTTAATATTAGAAAATTAAATCAAAAATTGAGTAATTTTAGTTAAGAATTAATTAAAAGTTTTAAATTTTAGTATACATAAAAATATTTTAATTTATTGCAAAAAACATTAATAAAAAGCCTAAATAAACTTAATAAAGATAAATATAGCTTAAAAAAATTAAAAAATAATTTTTAATTAAAAAAAAGACAAAATACCAAAATTCACTAAAAAAAATATTCAAATAGTGTAAATATAAATACAAATAATGACAAAATCCAAGGATTATTTTAAAAAAATATACATTTATATAAAAAGTAAATAGAAAAGTATATAAAAGAACATACATAAACATT
>CAYQMW010000130.1:0-5852 GCA_964418715.1 uncultured Methanobrevibacter sp.
AAATATATAAATAATTTACATATTTTTGATTAATTATTATTTGATTGGTTAATATTAACAATCATTTATATTCAATTTTTCAATAAATCTAAATATTGATAAATATAACAATAATTATTTTTTTATTATTTTTTTTAAAATATTTTAAAAATCCCTAATTCTCTTATAGATTTATTATATATTTTAATTAAATTGATAAAAGAGATATTAGGATATCTAATTTATTACATTAATATAATTAATAAAAAATTAAATTAAAAAGAGTAATTGTTTATTCAATTTTTTTTATTTAATTAATAGATATGGTAAAGATAAAAAATAGTAAAAATAAAAATTCTTTAAAGAATTATTCATCTTTAAAGAAATCTTTTTCGATTTTGTTAACAATGGATCTGAATTCTTTAGATACAATATGTTTTCCATCTTTTTCTGTAATGATTGTATCATCATCTACAGCCTTAGCAACATCTTCTGTAAGTGGAATACTGCCTAAAAAATCAATATCCATTAGTTCAGCGAATTTATCTCCTTGACTTTCACCAAAGACATTTAATTTTTCATTACAATGAGGACAGATAAAGTATGCCATATTTTCAACAAGACCAATCTGATTAATATTCATTTTTTTAGTCATTGTAACACATTTTAAAACATCTTCCTGTGATAAGGAGTTAGGGGTTGTTACCATTACAACAGCATCAGCATCAGGAATGGTTTGAAGAACGGTTAATGGTTCATCACCAGTTCCAGGAGGATTATCGATAATTAAAACATCAAGATTTCCCCATTTAACATCTGAAATGAATTGTCTTATAACACCAGTCTTTTGAGGACCTCTCCAAATAACAGGTGTATCCTGTGAGCCAAGTAAAAAGCCCATACTCATAATAGCTACACCATCTTTACTCATAACAGGTAAAATTTTATCTCCTTCTATACCTAATTCTTCCCCTTCTTGTCCAAACAATTTAGGTATATTTGGTCCATGAATATCCACATCAAGAATACCTGTATTATATCCAAGTTTCTGGAATGTTTCTGCTAAATTAGCAGCTACTGTAGATTTACCTACTCCTCCTTTTCCACTCATAACTACTATTTTATGTTTAATATGGGACATATTATTAGCAATGTTAATTTCCTGTTGAATTCTAGCTTTTTGCTCTTCTTCACTCATATTTGCCCCACCATGATGGCCATGATGGTCATGTTGATTATTCTCTGCCATTCTATCCTCCAATTAATTTTAGTTCATTATAATATTACTATTATTATATATTTAAAAGTATATAATTTTAAAAATTTAAAATGGAATCAATATTTTCAAATAAAAATCCAATTGTTGAGGTTATAATTGGATAAATGAGATATATAAACCCTACATTTAACATATATTCCACAAGTCCCATAGGTAAATTTACGGCATGGTAAAATATCATGTCAAGCACTATATTTATTATAAATATTATTAAGCCAAAAATAAGTCCTTCTTTTAGGTAATCTCCATTAAACTTCTTAAGATAAATGATGGACAGTATTAATGCAAGGACTGTGATTATAATACTAAGAAAATTATTAAAAATATAAGGATTTGAATTATGGGACATTAATATTAATGTAATAGTTATAATCCATGTTAAAAATCCGTATAATATTCCTACAGGTTTCATATTTGCCTCGTAAAATTAATGATTTTTTTCTTTATTATGATATTATTTATTAATACATTTAAAGATGTGTTTAATGAAAGTAGTTTGAAGACTATTATTTATAATAGTCATCTACTTTTGCAGGCATTTTTGTAAAGATGATTGGTACTATAATCATTACTGCAATAATTAACAATTGTATTATAGTTTTCATAAAATCATCAGTAAAAAATGTATCAAAATTACCTTTAACCCACATTATTCCAATAATTAATGGAATAAAGTATCTGATGATAAATTTCCATGTGCGGCCTAACTGTATCTTGGAATGTTTGTTAATTGCACCCATAATATCATCAATTGAATAAATCCAACCAAAGATTATACATTCTATAATCAAAGTTAATAATAATCCAAATTGATTTAGGAATCCATCAAAGTAGGTAAGAAGTGAGACACCATAACTGGTTGTAAACATTATTGAAATTAAAAATCCTACAACACAAATATATAGTGTTGCTCTTTTACGGCTCAAACCAAACTTATCAATTAATGCAGATGAAAGTGGTTCTACAAGTGATAATGCAGAAGTTAGTGCTGCAAAGAATAAACAGATAAAGAATAATGGTCCTAAAATATAACCTACATGTCCCATTGCATTGAATACATTTGGAAGTGCAATAAATGCAAGACCAGCACCATCTGTTACAACTTTATCAATTGGTAAATTTTGACTTAATGACATAAATCCAAGAATACTGAACATTCCAACAGCAGTAAATATTTCAAATCCACTATTTGATATTGCTACTATTAAACCGTTTTTAACTAGATCTTCACCTTCAGGTAAATAACTTGCATATGTTAACATAATACATAATCCTAAACTAAGTGAAAATACAATCTGTCCAAATGCCGCTAGCCATATATTCAAATTGAATATTTGGTCCCATTTTGGAGTAAATAATGCCTGAATACCAGTATATGCTCCAGGTAATGTAATTGCATATATAACGATTCCTGCCATTATGAAGAACAATAGAGGAATTAATATTTTACACACTCTTCCAAGACCTTTGTTAAGATCTTTATGAGATATAAACCATATAATGAACCATACAATCAATACACATAAAAATATTGGTAGTACAATATTTAGTATACCTATCGGATTAGTGCTAGACTGTAACATTGTATTGGTAAAGAAGCTATCAGTATTTGAACCCCATCCTTTTGTAAAACTTAAGAATAGGTATATTATATTCCATCCAATAATACATGTATAATATGTTAAGATTAAATAAGGGATGATAAGTATACACCATCCAATATATTCATACTTCTCATTGATTTGATTTAAAATTTTACTTAAACTAGCTTTAAACTTGTATCCAGCACCATATTCTACATAAATAAATGGAATTCCAACACATAGGATTGCAACAATATAGGGGATAATAAATGCTCCTCCTCCATTTGTGTATGCTACATATGGAAAACGCCAAATATTTCCTAAACCTACTGCTGAGCCAATCATAGCAAGCAGGAAAGTAATGGTACTGTCCCATTGATTTTTCTCTGTCATTTTCTAACCTTTTAAAAATTTAAAAAAATTATTAGATATTATTTAAAATAAATTTTAATCATTTTCTTTTATAAAAATTTATTAACAAACTTTATTTTAATATGAATAACTATATAATAGTTACTATTACTCATCTATTTGTATATATATTTAAAACTGATTTAAATAAAGAATATTTTCTTATTTTTAAGATTAATCATTTTATTAATAGTTTATATTCGTTAAATAAGCTTTTTTTATTAAATTAAATTATTCTATTATTCAATATTTTTTATCAAATTATTATATTTTTATTCAATTAGAAAAATTGTATATATTTAAATTTTAAAAATATTTAAAAATTTGATGACTAATTAGGATATTAAAACACCAAAAACAATAAAAAAAATGTTTGAAAAATAAGTGATTGAATAATAAATAGGTATACATTAATCCCTTTATTATTTTAGATTAATTTTGTCTGATATTTTTTATTAAGTGAGATTATAGTACTTTCACTAATAACTTTCTTCTCTTTAATTTCAATACCTTCTATTGACAATAATATTTCTTTAGCTTTATCACCGTAGGATAAACCATTGAACCCGCCAATAGTCATATCTTTTCTAACTGTTCTATGGCATGGTATAATAATTGGAAAGGGATTACGGCTTAAAACATTACCTACTGCTCGATATGACCGGGGCCTATTAATCATTGAAGCTAATTGACCATAGGTATTTACAGATCCTCTTTTTGTATTAAATTCAGCATTTAATACATCTAGTTGGAATTCAGTAAAATTAGTAAAATCCAAATTATCAAGTGTAAAGGTGATTTCCTCACCCTCAAGGTATTTTTTAATATTGAAAATAAGACTTTTTAGTTTATTATTTAAATCATTAAAACTAGTTGCACTTAGACTTTCATACTTTTCATAGGCAATATCCATAGATTTAGAATTTAGATTGGATAAAATAATCTCTTTAATTAAAAATTCATCCTGATTCTGGAAAACAATTGTAATAGGACCAATAATTGTATTTTCTATTGTAAATTCTTTAAAATCTGTTTTCATATTAAAGCCTAAGTTTTGTTATTCTATAAATATACTATTTAATATGATTTGTAAATATTTATTTTTTTCTAAATCTTTGTTTTATTTTTAAAAATATATTAATAAAAATCTATATTATTAATAAAATAAAAATTATTTAATGTTAAGTTAAAATTCAATGTTACTAATAGTATTATTGTATTAATTAAATCTTTATTATATTATTATTGAAATTAATTTAAAAAATAAAAATTATTAGGGATTATATGTCTAGAGAAGAAGATATGGAATTATATTTAAAGAGTACGCTTTTAAAATCAGGAAAATATAAGGATATTAATCTTTTTAACAATGATTATAAACCTCAAAACAGTAAAAGTACTTCTATTTCTACTTCCAATTCAAATTATTTTGCTAATTTAAAAGAAGAACTACTTTTAAGATATGAAAATAAAAGATTTGAAGATTTTTCTACTATTAACACAATAGATACTAGTTTTGGTGAAACTCTAGAAATTACAAATACAGAAAAAATTGACTTTAAACTAAAAGATAATAATATAAAAGACATCCTTTTTTCTGATTTAAAATTGATAGATGGAATTGATCCATCTAAAGAGGAAGATCTTAAAAGTCAGGGATATACTAATCTGTACAAATTACTAAACCATCCCTTCTATTCACATAAGGCTCAAGATACCATATCACAAATAGAATCATCTGACTTTAAAAGTTTATTTGATTATTTGAAATCCCTTAAAAACTATGACTGTAAGTATAATACCATGATGGCAGCATCATCATTGGATATTGAAAACCTTAAATTTATGGATATTGAGACTATGGGCCTGTCAAATGTACCTATTATATTGATTGGTGTAAGCAGTATTCATAAAAATAATATAACTACTAAACAATATCTTCAAAGAAGAGGTGAGGAAGAAGCAGCTATTATAGAAGGGTATTTATCTAATTTAGATGAAGATTCAATACATGTATCTTATAATGGAGCTCGTTTTGATGTGCCATTCATCAGAAATAGGGCCAACTATTTTCAAATCAATTACACTAAACACCTTCATTATGATTTATTGTATAATGCAAGAAGCCTATATAAACCAAAACTTCCAAATTGCAAACTTCCAACTGTTGAAAGTTATGTCTGTAAATTTGAAAGGTTTGATGATGTACCTGGCCAATATATACCAGGTTACTATAAAACATATGTTGAAACAGATAATATCGGACCACTTGTACCAATTGTAAGACATAATCGACTTGATATTACTTCTCTTGCACATATATTTAAGCAGATCTATGAAGATATAAATTTTTAGTGTTTAAATAAATTTATTTGTTTTTTTTTTGTTAATTTTTTATTTTTACAAATTTTATTTTATTTAATTTTATTTTATTGATTATATCATATCATTCAAATCATGTTATAAAATATAGGTTGGAAGATATTTTCCGACAAAAATGGCTTTTTTTAAAATTATTAAAATGATTAGAAAAAATTGCAAAAATTAAACTTTTATACAAAAAAATATAAAAAAATTATATAATATAAAATTAAATATTA
>CAYQMW010000131.1:0-5834 GCA_964418715.1 uncultured Methanobrevibacter sp.
AATTGGAAAAAAAAAATAAAAAAGGAATTAGTCTAAGGTCCTACATTCTCCTGAGAACACTTTAACTAATTTTCCATCTGTTCTTTCAATAATTAATGCTCCTTCCTTATTGATTCCAATAGCATAACCTACTATAGTTTTTCCTAAAGGTTGGCTGATTTCAACCATTCTTCCAATAGTATGGTTATATTTTCTCCATTCTCTGAAAATTTCATTAAGATTATCTTCAACAAATTGTTTATATATTTTTTCAAATTCTTCAAAGAATAATCCGATTCCTTTTTCATTACTGATTTCATTATCAGTAACATCTTGAAGAGAAATACTATTTTCAATAAGTTCTTCTGGGAATTGATTAACATCAATTTTTGAGTTAATTCCAACACCAATAATTATATTTTCAAGTTCATTAAATTTAGCTATTGATTCAGTTAAAATTCCACAAACCTTTTTATCTTTAAGTAAAACATCATTTGGCCATTTGATTTGAGCATCAATTCCAGACTTTTTTAAAGCACGAGTTACTGCAACTGCAGTTGCTAAAGTTAAAAGTGGTGCTTTTTGTGGAGCAATATTTGGTTTTAAAATAATTGATAACCAGATTCCTCCTTCAGGGGATTCATATTTTTTACCACTTCTACCTTTTCCTCTAGTTTGCCTTTTAGAAATAATTACAGCACCATCTGATACTGATGGGGCTAAAAATTTTGCAATAGCATTTGTAGATTTTACAGAATCATAATAATAAATCTCCTTACCCATAAATTCTGCATTATTATAGCTGTCTATTAAATCTTTTGATGTAGAATCTATAGGGTGTTGACCTATTTCTTTAATTCCCTCTCTTATTTCTGAGACACTCATTTCGAGTATTTCTTCAGCACTTTTATTTGCCTTATCAAATTGTTTTGATAAAAGTTCTAAGATTTCGCTATCCATTTTTATCACAGAGTATATTTAATTAAAATTTTTTCTTTATTAAATGTTTTTTAATTAAAATTTAAAATTTAAATGAATTATTGTTGTTGGTTTTTCGCCTCATTAAGGTAAGATCCAACAGCTGCAGAAATTGCTGCTATTTTTTTAGCAGGCATAAATGTTGATTTTAGACGATTTACATATTCTAAATCTTCTTCTATTACAATTTCCATTTCTTCATAAATTTTGTTTTTATTATCATCAATGAAGTGAGTATTCAATTCACCAGATAAAAAGTTAGGATTTCTAATAATTGCTTTATGGAATGGAATTGTAGTTTTAACACCAAGAACAATATATTCACTAAGTGCTCTTTTCATTCTGGTAATTGCTTCATTTCTGTTATTTCCATAGGTAATTAATTTAGAAATCATTGAATCATAGAATGGTGGAATAGTATAATTTCCATAAACTCCACTATCTAAACGTACTCCAGGACCTCCTGGGGAACGGTATGCAGTAATTTTACCAGGGTTTGGTGCAAATTCTGCAAGTGGATCTTCTGCATTAATACGACATTCTATTGCATGACCTTTTACTGTAATTTCGTCTTGTGAGTAGGTTAATGGTTTACCTGATGCAACTTTAATTTGTTCTTTAACAATATCTACATTAGTAATCATTTCAGTAATTGGGTGTTCTACTTGAACACGAGTATTCATTTCAAGGAAATAATAGTTTCCATTATCATATAAGTATTCAATTGTTCCTGCACTAGTATATCCAATATACTCTGCAGCTTTAACAGTACTTTCACCCATTTCTTCCCTTAATTCATCAGTCATAATTGGTGAAGGTGCTTCTTCTAAAAGTTTTTGATGTCTTCTTTGAATAGAACATTCCCTATCTGCTAAATGTATAACATTACCTTCTTCATCAGCTAAAACCTGGAATTCAATATGTCGAGGTTTTTCTAAATATTTTTCAATAAATACTGTAGAGTCTCCAAAGTTAGTTTTTGCAACAGACTGGGTAGATTCAATAGCACGTATTAATTCATCTTCTTCATAAACAGTACGCATACCGATTCCTCCACCTCCTGCTGATGCTTTAACAATAACAGGATAACCGATATCTTCAGCTATTTTTATAGCTTTATCAATATCTGAAACTCCTTTTTCAGTACCTTCAATAACAGGAACTCCTGCTTTTTTCATAATTTGTTTTGATGTTATTTTATCTCCCATTTTATTAATAACATCTCCACTTGGTCCAATAAGAGTTATTCCATTTTTTTCACATTCTTTTCCAAATTCTGGATTTTCAGCTAAAAAACCATATCCTGGGTGAATAGCATCTGCACCAGAGTCTACTGCAATATCAATAATTTTATCAATATTTAAATATGATTGTTGAGGACTTGGATTTCCAAGAGGATATCTTTCATTTGCATAATTTGTATAAAGAGAAGATTTATCTGCATCAGAATATATTGCCACACTTTTAACGTCGAGATCACGGCATGCTCTCATAATTCTTATTGCAATTTCTCCTCTGTTTGCAACTAATACTTTATCAAACATTTGAAACCTCATTTAATTTTTTATTAATAAATTAATAATTATTATAAACTTTTTCATTTATTTAATTTGAATTTATTATATAATTGGATTCTTTAAATTTTTTAAAAAATTATTTTAAATAATTAAAAAATATTATATTATATAATAATATATTATATCTTTATATCTATATTTTTATTTATTAATTTTTTATGATTATTTGATTATTTTTTTTAAAATATAATATTTTTGATACTATGAAAATTAAACGTCGCAGAAATCTTGAGATGATTATACAAAATATACCACCTCACCCTAATCCAAAAGTTGAACTTGAACAATATTTAACACCTGCTAATATTGCATCTGATATAATGTGGAATGCTTACACTTTAGGTGATATTAAGGATATGAATGTAGTAGATTTAGGATGTGGAACTGGAATATTTTCAATATCAAGTATGCTTTTAGGTGCAAAAAAAGTACTTGGAATAGATATTGATAATGAATCTTTAGAAATTGCACAAAAACAATCACAACATATAGGGGTATATGATGAAAACCTTATGTTTTGTCAAAAAGACATATGTGAAATTTCAAGTATTAAGGATTTAACCATAAATGGTTTTTTAAATAATTGTGATACATTAATTCAAAATCCGCCCTTTGGATCTCAAGAGAGGGCAAAAAGACATATGGATCGAAAATTTATTGATATTGCAATGGACAGTAGTGATGTTATATACTCATTTCATATGAAAAGTGCCTATGATTTTGTATATGATTATTTTGAAAAATTAGGTGGAAAAATTACACATAAATTCTCATATGATTTTCCAATAAAAAAAATATATGATTTTCATACAAATGATTCTGTAAATGTAGAAGTTATAGTTTTTAGAGTTGAAAATTTTTAATAATTATTTTTAATTTTTTTTCAAATTTTTAATTATAATTTTTATAGGAATATTATTTTTTAATTCTTTTAGAGTTTTAAGGTCAAATCTTATTTATTTTTTTAAAAAACACCCTTAAATCAATAAAAATATTTGAAAAAACAATACCTTTATATACTAATAAAACATATATTATACTATTATATTCATGAGAGTATAATGAATTTTGTAGCTGAGCTACAGGTATTATAGTTGATATAATATTGATTGATAAGTTTATTTAGTGATAGCTATCGAAGATTAGCATACATTTATATATTATTTTTAACAAATGTTTATAAATGCAAAATATTAATTTATCTTTATTTATACCTAATTCATTTCTTGCAGAAACTAATGATTTGAAGGTAAAAACCTATAAAGTAGGAATTATCTCCAGAGCATTAGCTGTTTTTCGTATAAAGAATGTTATCATTTATAATGATAAATCTTTTAATGATGAGAAAGGATCAAAAGATGCTGAATTCATAGAAACTGTTTTAAATTATATGAATACTCCTCAATATTTGAGAAAAAGAGCATTTCCTATACAAGCTGATTTAAAACATGTTGGAATTTTGCCGCCTTTAAGAACTCCTCATCATCCTACTAATAGTTCTCCTAAACAAGGAGATTATAGGCAAGGATTCACAGTTAAAAGAAACAAGAAAGGTACATTCGTAGATATAGGTATGGATAAATTAGCTTTTTGTAAAGAGCAATTAACAGTTAATAAAATATTTAGTTTTAAAATCACTAAAATTGCAAAAGAGGTAATAGTCACACCTGAAGAACCAGATGACATTTACTGGGGATATAAGACAATTAATGAAAATAATGGTCTTAAAAAAAGCTTAAATAAGCTAAATCCCAATCTTGTTGTTGTAACAACAAGATATGCAGATACAATAAATTCTATTTTTGATGAATTAAGGTATAAAGTAAATAAATCTAATAATATTGCTATTGTCTTTGGTGGTCCTTATTCTTCTGTTGAAAATGATTTTTCTGATTTAAAATGGGAATCTCTTGAAATAAATACGATTCCTGAACAGGGGACTCAAACTGTAAGGACTGAAGAAGCAGTTGTTGCTACATTATCTTTATTTAACTTATTACTGGCTGATTAGACTTTTAATTAGTTAGAATATTGCATTTTTCATTTAATGTTTAAAAATTAGCTTACTTGCTCTAAATGTTTATAATCGATGGTTTTTTAATTTTTTATTCTGTTTATAAACTTATAAAAACTGAAATTAACACTTCTATTAGTGTTAACTCTAAAATACTTTACTAATATTTATATAACTTAATCTACGTTATGTAAGATTTTGTTATTTATATAAAGAATTAATGGATAATCTGATTATCTTATGGTTCTTTTTTAAACTTGGCTAATGCTTAAAATAAGTGTTATCCTTAAAAAAATAATCTAAAATTAATTGAGATAATTAATTATGGAAAATATGAATATAATGGAGGTTAAATTAAATGGTTAGACATCATCAACCAAGAAAAGGGTCAGTTGCTTTTAGTCCTAGGAAAAGAGTAGCAAAAGAAACTCCTAGAATTAAATCTTGGCCTGCATGTGATGAATCAAAATTACTTGCTATTGCTGGTTATAAAGTTGGTATGACTCATGCTACTGTTGTAGATACAAATAAAAATTCACCAACTAGTGGTATGGAACTTTCCACTCCAGTTACTGTATTGGAAGTACCACCAGTTGTAGTAATGGGAATTAGATCATATGAAAAAACAAATCGTGGATATAAAGCTATTACTGAGGTTCTTGCAGATAATTTGGATGAAGAATTATCTAGGAAAATATCACTTCCTAAAGATTATAACAAATCTGAAGCTATTGCAAAAATACAAGATGCTTTAGACCACACTGACGAAATTAAAGTTTTAGTTCACACTAATCCTAAATTAGTATCTGGTATACCTAAGAAAAAACCTGAAATATTTGAATGTGCAATCGGTGGAACTTCTGTTGAAGAAAAACTCAATGCAGCTATTGAATTATTAGGTAATGAAGTTAAAGCTAGTGATGTATTAAACGAAGGTCAATTTGTAGATGCTATTGCAACCACTAAAGGAAAAGGATTCCAAGGTGTAATTAAAAGATGGAATATTAGAATACAATATGGTAAAGCTGCTCGTAGTAGTAAAAAAAGACACGTTGGTTCTATTGGTCCATGGACTCCTAATAGAACTATGTGGACTGTTGCACAAGCAGGTCAAATGGGTTATCATAAAAGAACTGAATTTAACAAAAAAATATTAAAAATCGGCTCAAAAACCGAAACTAGTGATGTTAATCCTGATGGAGGATTTATTAAATACGGTTTAGTTAGAAATGATTATGTTTTAGTTAAAGGTTCTCTTCCAGGTCCTACTAAAAGGTTAGTTATTT
>CAYQMW010000132.1:0-5791 GCA_964418715.1 uncultured Methanobrevibacter sp.
TCCATCTCTATCTTTTTATTAGATGTCATACTTTCTATAAATATATTAATATGTTTTTATATAATAATTAATTAGATCAAATCAATTATAAGGGGTGAAAAAACATGAAATGTCCTAAATGTAATATGGAAAATGATGATTCTGCAAAATTTTGTAAATATTGCGGAACACCCATAAAAGAGAAAACTCTATCTCATAGTTCTGTTATTGGACCAAAGGATAAAGATCAAACAAACAGTAAAAATGATAATACTGCAAAAATTATTATTATTGCACTAATTATTGTAATTGTAATTTTAGCTGGAGCATTCGCTTATTTGGCTATGGCTAATAATTCCAATTCTCATGATGTTCAGGATGATAACTCCAATCAAGTTTCTGATAATACTAATGATAATTCTCAACAAAACTCTACTAATGATAATAATAATGAACCTACAACCAGATCTACACAGGCATCACAACCTTCATCTCCATCTATAACGATTAATGGGGGAAGTTTTACAACAGGTAGTGCTGATGCAGATCATACTTATGCAGATATTAATTTAGGTCGTTCAAATGCAGGTAGGAGTGTTGTTGTACAGATATGGTATAGTCGTGATGGAAATACATTAAATGATGGAAATATGGTTCCTGTAACTGTTGAATCTGATGGTTATGTTCACTTAACAAGTGCTGATGCATATAAGTATTATCCTGACCATGCAACCATTAATGTATATGATTCAAATAATAACTTAAAAGATACTTTGAGTGTTAGTTTATCTCCAACAGATGGAACTCAATACTTTTAGATAAAATAGAATTTTTCTTAGTTTTTTTTAATTCTATTTTATTTTTTTATTTTTTATCTTAACATTAATTTTATTTATTTTAAAAAAGTTTAATCTACATTGTCGTTAAAATAGTTATATATTTCTTCTTTTACTGGATTATGGAGCCTATATTTAAAGTTAACAATATCTAATTCTTTCCCTTCATCATTTTTAATCTTAGTTTGGGTCCAGTCAAATGGTTCCACTTGTCCAATATAGTAAAAATCAGACCCTTCATCATCACTTTTTTTAATAAATAGATGGATTTTAAGATTAGTTTCCTTATAATTTATTATGGCTTGAGGCTCTTTACTATCTAATTTGATGTTACTTCTTGTCATCCAACTAAATACTTCTCTTGTTTTAAATTCATCCTGGTATTTAGTACTGCTTGATATATCCTCTTTCTTTTCATAAGTTACGAAGATAGGGCATGTATTATGTTTAATTCTATAACCATAAAGTGTAGAACTATCGTCATGAGGCCAGTTTAATAATCTACACACATCTTTTCTTGTGTATTTGGAATATAATTTAAGATTTGCTCCTTCACATCTTCCATAGTTTTCATATCTTAAAAGACCAAAGTCAACAACATCATTCAGATGTTTGTAAAATACAGGATTATTTAGGTAATCTCTAAATTCATCAGATATTATATATTCTTTTTCTTTATCTGTCAGGTCCATTTCATCAAATCTAAAGAAATTTACTCCTTCATATTTGTCCTGATCTTTTTTTATGAAAAATTCTAAACTAAATATCTTAAAAGTATTATAGATAGATGCCAAGTCATTATAAATTTCATAATCTTTAAGTGCCTCTTCAATATCATTGATGGTGAAATATTTTCTATAAATTAAGAATTTAATCATTAAAAGTTCATGAGGTCTTTTTCCATTTGCAAAATTATCAGATATGAATTTAAGATATTTTACTTCTCTCTCTTCAAGTAATTCATCATACTCCTCATCTACATTTTTTAGAAAATTATAATAAGAATCATATTTATTATGGGATAAGATAAGTAGCGGATTAAAATCTCTGTTTTCATAGAAATCGACAAGATATGGGATTCTACCTAGTTTATATTTAAGATTTTTATATTTTTCTTTAAATAAGGATATTTTTGAAAAATTAGTATTATCAAGAGATTCATAAATTCTTTTTCTTGAAATCTCATCAAAACTAATGGTTGAGGAACCTGGAATAATTTTAGAGCCTTCAAGAATATATCTTCGGATATTATCTTTGTCATAAGTTCTATCTCCAGATAATGCTATTGGAATTAAGAAATTATTATTATAGTTTCCAATAAAATCTAATATAACAACATATTCCTTATTATTAAATTTACGAAGGCCTCTTCCTAGTTGTTGTATGAATATAATTGATGATTGTGTTGGTCTAATAAGCAGGACCTGGTTAATTTCAGGAATATCTACTCCTTCATTAAAAATATCAACAGTTATAATATATTCTATATTGTCTTTTCGATTATCATTTGTTAATCTGTCAATTGCTTCTTCACGGGCGCTTTGAGAATCTTCACCAGTTAATGCAATTGATGGATGACCTCTTTTAGAAAATTCTTTAGCTAAACTTTTTGCTTCTTTTTTAGTAGAACAGAATACTAATCCTTTTATTCTGTTTCCACTAAAACCATAATATTCAGATTTTTCAAGAATATAACTTACTCTTTCGGTAGATACTAACTGATTAAAATCAGAATAATCATCTAAAGTCTCACCATTAACTTCAAGGTCTGTAATTCCAAAATAGTGGAAGGGGCATAATAAATCTTCTTTAAGGGCATCTTGAAGTCTAATATCTAAAGGAATATTATAATCAAATAATTCATAAATATTAAAGTCATCAGTTCTATCTGGAGATCCACTCATTCCAAGATAGAATTTAGGTTTAAAATAATTTATTAATTTTAAATAACTTAAAGCTCCAGCTTTGTGAACTTCATCAATAATAATGCAATCAAAATGTTCTGGACTAAATTTTGAATGGACATCATCTTTTTGCATTGTTTGAACAGTTGAGAAGAGATAGTCTGCATTATAATCTTTTGAATTTCCACTCAGGAGTCCAAATTTATTTTCTTCTCCTTTGAAAACCCGTTTATATGATTTCATAGCTTGTTTTGCAATTTGTTCTCTATGAACTAAAAATAGAAATCTTTTAGGTTTAAATTCATGTACTGCAAATGCAGATGCATAGGTTTTACCTGTACCGGTTGCAGAAACAAGTAATGCTCTATTTTCATCGTTTTTTATTAGTTCTCTCATATTAGCTAAAAACGTTTCTTGCATACTGTTTGGAACTAAATCTTCACTTGTTTCTTCTTTAAGTTTTAAATATTCTTTTCTAAAACTAGTAAACTGTTTTGCATGATTGTAAATTGATTCGTATTCTGTAATCACTTCATCAAGATTTGATGATTTCTCCCATAAATTGTTGAATTCGTCCAACAGGTCAGTTAACATTTCACCTTCATTAAGGGAACTAAAACCAATGTTCCATTCTTTATTAACTGTTAAAGCATTTAATGTAAGGTTGGAACTACCTACAATTGATTTGTAAACATCGCCTTTTCTAAAAATATATCCTTTTGTATGGAATCCTTCATTTTCCTGAAGATAAAGTTTTACTTCAATATTTGAAAATGAATTTAATTTCTTTAAAGCCTCAGGTTCTGTAAAATTCAAATAATCAGTTGTGATGATTTTACCTTTAATACCTTTGGATTCTAATTCTAAAAAATCTTGTAAAAGAGGAGTTAAACCTCCCATAGTTATAAATGCTACACTAATATAAAACTCATCACAATTATTTAACTCTTCTTTAATGGAATTTAAAACCTTATTTCCAAATGAATTAATAATTAATTTAGGTTTAAGATAATTTGATGATTCATAATTTTCATCAATAAAGGCTGTTCTTGCACCATCTAAAATTTCATTATTAAAGTCTTCCATATTTACACTTTTAAGATTTTATCATAGATTATTTTTTATAAAATATTTTTTAGATAATTTACAGCTTCAATATCGGCTTGAATCCATTCAACAGAATTTAATTCGTCTTTGGATAACCATTTAGCATTCATGTGTTCAAGCAGTTCAATTTTTCCTTTGAGAACACACTCGAAACAGTCCATATTTAAATAAAAGCTTGGATATTGGTATTTTATATTTAAAGCAAATTTTTTAACTTCAATATTTCCATTTAATTCTTCTTTAATCTCACGAATTAATGCTTCTTCACCAGTTTCTGAACCTTCGATTTTTCCTCCGGGAAATTCCCAAAGACCTTTGAATTCACCATATCCTCTTTGAGTAGCTAAAACTTTATCATTATCTATTATAATCGCAGCAACTACTTTTGTTTCTTTCATAAAATCATCAAAATAAATTATTTTAAAGAAATAATAAGTGATTATTATTATAATTACTATTATATTATATTTAATAATATTAAATAAATTTCCATATCTTTATTAATTTATAAAACTAAAATACTTCTATGGGATTGAAATCATTTTTTAAAAAGAAAGATAAGTCAAATAATGAAAGTAAAGATACTAAAGAAAATCATGAATCACATATTAATATTGATAATGACAATTGTATAGGAGAGGATTGTCAAAAATGTGTAATTGCATGTCCTAATAAAGTATTTGATTTTCAGGATGATTTAATTTGTCCTAACAACTTTTGGGCATGTAATACTTGCCATATCTGTGAATCTATTTGTCCGAATAATTGTATAAAAATTAATTAATTTTATTTTAAATAAAAATTTGTTTTTAAAAACAGTTGTTTTAATTTTAATAATATAAATAAATTATTATTATGAAATTTAAATAAAAAATAAGGAAATAAATATATAAATTTTTAATCATGGATTTATTTAAGATGATAAAGATGATTAAAAACTTATAATGCTTTTTTTTGTTTATTTTTAGAAAGTTCTTTTAAAAATAGAGTACATTAATTTTCCAAACAGTTTTTTAATAATATTTAATTTTATTTCAGGAGAATATTCATATTTAATTAATCCTGTATTTTTCCAGTATTCACTGTCTGCTTTAATACCCTCAGTTTTAGCCATTGCTCTCCAAACATTATAATAGAGAACATCCTTAAATGAGGGCTGATAAAGTTTATCACTTTCAAATTTTTTACTTAGTTTTTTAACTTTATCCTTATCAAAGCTCTCTTTCCCACCACATTTAAAGCCTATTTTATGGACTTTGTTTACTCCCCAATGTCTTAGGGTTTCATCAATATATTTAGCAACCTTTTTATCTCCTGCACCAGCAGTGGTTACAACAACAAGACCTTTTTTAGTAAAAAATTCTGGCCTATGATACAGGTATGCAGTATGATCAAAAAAGTTCTTTAAAAGTCCTGGAACATTCATTGCATATACTGGAGAGGCAATAATTATTTTATCAGATTCTCTAATTTTTTCAACAATAGGATTAATTTTATTGTAATGAGGACATTTATCTTCACCTTCCATTATACATAAAAAACAGCCGTTACACATATCAATTTTTTCTTTTGAAAGATGAACTTCTTCATAGTCTCCAGGAATATTGTTTTTAACTTCTTTAACTACGCTCCAAGTGTTTCTTCTTCTTGGACTTCCATTTATTATTAAACATTTCATTTTTAGATATATATTTTTAATATTATATTAATATTCTAGTGAATTTATGGAAAATTTTTAATTTTGTTTTTCGAGTATATGACTTTTGATTAAAATTTTATCTTATATTAATTAATTGTTTGACTATTTAATTAGTTTTTTTAATTTTTGTACTGATTTTAGATTTATTTTTTATGTATTGTTCTTTTTAGTATTATATAGAGGGTGGGACACAAACTTACTTTTTTATATTTTTTTTTTTTCTGTTATTTATCCTTTAAATTTAAATACTATGAAGTACAACTATT
>CAYQMW010000133.1:0-5730 GCA_964418715.1 uncultured Methanobrevibacter sp.
AATTGTTTAAAAAGAATTATAAAAAAAGTGAAGATAAATAAAAAATATAAGAGTTAAAAACTCTTAATGCCGTTTAACTGTAACAACATGACCCAGAACCGTTGCGGCTAAGAACAGGAACGTCAATAGTGCCAGACCATTAATAGTCCTATTGAAAATAAATAATCCAACTAAAGCTTGACCAACAAATCCAGAGAGACATCCTATTAAAAGAACTTCTCTACCTAAATATTTTTTATTGTTTTTCTCCCTTTTTTGTCTGTAGATGGATAATATTTTAAGACCTACAATAGTTACAATTAAAACAAATGCTATAAGGGCAATTAAACCAAGGTATCCAAAGTCAAATGCATATCCAAAGATACCACTTAACATATAATCAATTGTATCTTTCTGGTTTACAAGTGTACCAAAGAATAATGGGAATGGCAAACCAAAGAATAATACTAATTGCATTGGAAGAGAAATATACCCTTCTGCAAATCCAGTAGCAGTTTGATTATCCCAGAATGAAGCTGAAGTATCATGTCCAATTAATTTTGTACTAGAAAGTACTGTATGAAGACTGCTTCCAGAATAGGTTTCAATTCTCTGCATCCTAAGTACTGGTGAAAAGATAGACATGCCTGAAATCATTGAAAATACCTGAAGTAAAGCAAATGCAGCAAGAACTATCCCTGCAAAGAGCATGATTCTTTTTGGAGTTAAAATGGATTTTTCCCTGAAAGATTTTGAAATAATTAAATATCCAATGAATAATCCAATAATCCAAAGAACTAAAAAGGACCTATGCATCATTCCACCAAAAATTGTAATTCCAGCAAGAAGAATATAAACTAGTTTCTTTAGACCCTTTACATTCACTCCCGACTCTTCCATCACCTTCATCGACGCCAGGGCTGTAATTACACTTGCAAGAGCAACTGGACCAAATGGGTGTGTAAACTCATTCTGTCCAAATGATGCGAATAACATAACAAGATCTGCAGCAAATATTAAAGTAAATGCTCCAGATAAAAATAATGATAAAAATGTAACTACACTAAGTGATAAAGGAACTAAATTTATTATAAATATCATTGAAGCAATTAAAATAATTGCAACCTCAACAATAAGTTGTAAATGATTTGCAGCAATAAGTAACATTTTTTATCACAATAAAATAATTTTTTTAAATATAATTATATAAACAACAATTAATTGTAAATTTAACAAGAAAAAAACTTGTTTTAAATTAAAATATAATATTAAAAATTCATTAAATTATTCAAATATTATTAAAATTTATTTTATAATTTATTAATATTATGTTTAAATTTATTAATATTATATACTATAAAGTTTTATGCTAACTATTCTTTTGTTTTAATAATAATTAAAACTATTGTTTTTTATTAATCTATGGATAAGTTAAAATTATAAAATTTTTTTAAAAATCTTAAAATAATTGTTTTAAATGAATAAATATATTTTAAAAAAATGATGAATTAATACATATAATAATTTTTAAATAAAAAATATTAAATATTACCATTTTATAATTATTTAATATATTATTATGTTTTAGATTATATTTTCTTAATCAAAAAACTAATTTTAAAAATACTAATTTAATTTAGTAAAATTAAATTTATCGTATTTTATTAGTTTTTTGAAAATTATTAAAAAAATATTAAAAAACAACATATATTATATAATTAATTTAAAAAAAAAATCTTATTTTACTTTGAAAATAAACGTGATAGTTATGAATAAAAAAATTCTTGCATTCGTTGCTATTTTTCTTTTAGTCATTGGAGGTATTACACTCTACTTTACAATGCGCCCAAGTGATGATACTATTATTATTGGTCATTTAGCATCTGACCATGATGCTGCAATCTATGTTGCAGAAGCTCAAAAACAGTATGAAGCTCAAGGACTTAAAGTTGAAACTGTTCAATTTAACAATGGTGGGGACTTAATAACAGCTATGGCAAGTGGAGATGTAAAAGTTGGTTATGTGGGAATTACTCCATTATTATCTGCTATTGAAAACGGAGTACCTGTAAAAATAGTATCTGGTACTCAGCTTGGAGGTAGTGGAATAGTTGTTAGATCTGACTCAAACATTACTTCCCTTAAAGACTTAAAAGGTAAAAAAGTAGCTACTCCTGGTGCAGCTACCATTCAAAACATGATTCTTACTTATGGCCTTAATCAATCTGGTGTAAATACTAAAGATGTGGAAATTATTTCCATGAAAGCAGCACAGATGAAAGATGCATTAAATGCTGGTCAAATTGATGCTATGATTTGTTGGGAACCTTACGCTTCAATTGCAGTAGAAAAAGGAAATGGAAAGTTACTTGAAAACACTACTCAAATCATTCCAAACCATCCATGTTGTGTAGTTGTAGCAAGAGAAGATTTCATTAAAAATCATCCAAAAGAACTTAAAAAAATATTAGCAATTCATGAAAATGCTACAAAATTCGCTAATGAAAACCCAAAAGAAGCAGCAAAAGCACTACCTGAGGATATTGTTCCGGATAAAAATTTACAGACAGACATCATTTCAGATACCCAATACATTTATGGTTTAGATGATGATTATAAACAATCTGTAATTGATTTCATGCAACTTGGAGTTGATTTAGGATTATATAAAGAAACTGCTGATGAAAATGAAATCTTTGCCGAGGTTTAATTACAATTATTTTCAATAATAAGATAATATTATGATAAAAATTT
Source organism: uncultured Methanobrevibacter sp. (assembly GCA_964418715.1). Classification (GTDB taxonomy): domain Archaea; phylum Methanobacteriota; class Methanobacteria; order Methanobacteriales; family Methanobacteriaceae; genus Methanarmilla. The sequence continues at coordinate 2,734 of CAYQMW010000133.1, forward strand.
TAAAAAAAATAAATATTAGTTAGTGATACTGTGAATATAGATAAAAGAATTATACCCTTAATTTTACCTATTTTAATTATTTTAGTATGGTATTTAACTACTGATTGTTTTGCTCTAGTGCCACAATATATTTTACCAGGTCCTGGAAATGTATTTAGTGATGCAGCCTACTTAATTAGTAATGGAAAATTGCTAGAACACACTATAAGTACCTTAATTAAAGTATTTTTAGGTATTATATTAGCATCTGTTGTAGCTATCCCATTAGGTATATTATTAGGTTGGCATGAAACTTTAGATAGATTTACTTCATTGGCAATTAGTATCCTAAGGCCAATTCCACCAATCGCTTGGATTCCATTTTCTATTTTGTGGTTAGGTATTGGCTTGCCTTCATCCGTATTTGTGATCTTTATCGGATGTGTATTTTCAGTACTGGTTTATACCATTGATGGTGTAAAAAGAACAGATATGGTTCTAATTGAAGCAGCTGAAACATTAGGTGCAAGTAATTGGGATATTTTATATAAAGTAGTTCTACCATCAGCACTTCCTTATATCATCTCTGGTCTTAAGGTAGGTGTAAGTATTGCATTAATGTGTACCGTATCTGCTGAAATGATTGCATCAAGTAACGGTTTAGGTTATATGATTTTAACTGCAAGTCAACTATTTGACCCAGGTACTATGGTAGTAGGTATGGTAATCATTGGTCTTATTGGAATTGTATTTGATGCAGGATTTAGAAAACTACAATCCAGAATCTTCTGGTAAATAAACTAAATCTTATTCAAAGATAATAAGTAATAATATTGATTTAAAAATAAATATGATTTTTTCGAAGGTGTTAATTTGGCAATTGAAGTTAAAAATATAACCAAATCATATTCAACTAAAGATAAAGAATTCACTGTACTTAAAGATATTAATTTGCATATTGACGATAATGAATTGGTCTGCTTTTTAGGCCCTTCAGGTTGTGGAAAAACAACTCTTTTAAGAATGATTGGAGGTTTGGAAACTCCAAATTCAGGGGAAATATACGATAGAGGCCAACTTGTAGAAGGACCTTCAAATGAAAGAGGTTTCATTTTTCAACAATATTCCCTATTCCCATGGTTAAATGTTTTGGATAATGTAATGTTTGGTATGAATTTATCAGATAAAAATAAGAAAGAAAATCTTGCCAAAGCTGAACGTTATTTGGAAAGTGTGGGTTTGCAAGAGTTCAAATACAGTTATCCTCATGAACTTTCCGGAGGTATGAAACAAAGAGTAGCTATTATTCGTTCTATAATAAACGATACTCCAGTTCTGCTTATGGATGAACCATTTTCCGCAGTTGATATGATAAACAGACATAACTTACAAGAACAGTTAATTGAAACTTATAAAAAAATTAAAAGTACTGTCCTCTTTGTAACTCATGATGTTGATGAAGCTGTTTTCTTGGCAGATAAGATTGTGATTTTAGATAGAAATCCTGGACGAATAAATAATATCATAGAAGTTCCTCTTGAAAGACCAAGACAAAGAGACTCCAAAGAGTTTTTAGAATTCCAAGATAAAATTGAAAAACATTTAAGTGTTTGGGAGTCCTAAACAATTCTTTTTCTTTTTTCTATTTCTTTTTCTTTTTCTTTTTTTAATGTTATCTAAATCTTTAATAAAATTTAAAAATAGTAGTTTATTTGTAAATTTAAAAAATAATATAAAAAATAAGATAAAAAGGCAATGAAATTATTTACCTTTTCTTCCAAGTTCATAAATATTGTCTACAACAAGTTTAAATAAATCATCATGCTCTATATCTACTTCTTCTTTAGGGTTGACAATTGCACTTAAAGCACGAGTAATAATGTCCCTTGTTTCCATAGACCTAAACATTAAACCTTTATCAATATAATATTGATCTACTGATAAAGTTTTACCAGGATAACATGAAATAACAGGAGTCTGTAAAATAGCGGCTTCCCTATTCATGGTTCCTCCTGCACCTATTACAAGATTACTTTTTTTAATAATACTTGAAGTATCTACAGGTGGTTCAAGTATAGTTACATTTTCAATATCTTCAAAAATTTCAGCCTGTCTGGAAAATCTTGGAAGAATTAATATATTTGCATAATCTTTAAGTTCATTTACAATAGGTGTTAATACAGATTTATTACAATCTGCATCCAAATATGAAGCAAGTGAAGGTTCAGGACGCATAAATATTGTTTTATCAAATTCTAATTCTAATCCTAAATCTTCAAAAATATTATCATTATATTCAAAGTTTTTAAAGTGCATTAATTCACTAGTACCATTATATTTTGTAATAGTATTAGGATCTGCACCATATTGCATTAATTTCCACATGTCTATAACATTAGGTGAAATAATCCGGTTACACAACGGGAGTGTAAGTTTATTGGCTGCAGTTGCATGTTCATTATCTAAAACATACAAACTAGGAATACCAAGACCATAAGCGATTCTTGGAAGCTCAATAGAATGCTTGCTAACGGCGACATCAACCCTTTCATCAGCAATAACTTCTATCAACCCATTAATACGTTCTGTGGAAGTCTTCAGTTTCTCATATAATGAAACACCGTGATTTCCTATAGAGATATAATCTAAATTATACATATTCATTAATTTATGTATATCTCCAAAATCTCTTGTAGTAACTATTACATCCTCACCTTCACTTATCAAGTATTTGATAACATCTTTAAAGAATCTAACATGAGGAGCATTAGTTATATCAATCCATATTTTCATCTTTAATCAACCCTTTTAATATTATATTAAGATTTGTGTTTTAATATTTAAACAATTTATGTTTAAAATTTAAAAAATATCATTTAAGTATTTGAATTTTAAATTAATTGAAACTTGTAATTTTATTATAAAAAAGTAGTTAATGATATTTAGCATATATTAATCAATAAAATAACATGTTTTTTAAAATATTCAGTACTTACAACGGAGAAGGACATGGCAACC
>CAYQMW010000134.1:0-5626 GCA_964418715.1 uncultured Methanobrevibacter sp.
TTATCTGAGAACTGACTTTTTCAGGCCCCTAAACTATTATTAAAATTTAAGTAAAAAAAGAATATATTGCTAGTTTTAAACTATACTTAAAATTTAAGTGAAAATAAGAATATTAAAATTAATTAAAAAATAAGTGATGACTTGATTAATTGATTAAAAAAAAGACTGTTTTTAAAAATAAATAAAATTACAGGAATTAACCTCCTGTAACCATAATCAGCTTACCCGTTTTAGGATCTCTATAAACTTTACCCTGTTCTACATAACCTTCACCAGAACTATCTGATGTATCTGGAGTTTCATTTAATTGCTGACCTTGATTTACTTGAGCAACTTGTTGCATAGCCTGCATAGTCTGGTCTTTTTGATCCTGAGTCATATCCTGATTAAATACAACATCCTGCATATTCCAACTTAAAACTAACATTACCATAAATCCTAAAGCAAGAACCAACATACAATCGACAATATTAGAAGTTCCTTCCATAGGATCTATTTCTTGTCTTTGTCGTCTTCTACCTCTTTTTCTTCTGCGCCTAGACATAAGATTACCTCTAGAATTTATTTTTTCATAAAATTAAGTACTGCATCAGTTAATACATCCAAATTGGTTAAATATTGTTCATACCAATCTCCACGAATTTTAGATATAAAGTAAGCAACTGCACCTGAACCAATACCTACAACAGTAGTATCAAAAGCAACTGTTAATGAATCAGCTAAAACATTAATATCACCAGTTTTAAGTGCTGCTAAACCACTACCTAAAGGAATTAATGTACCCATCAAACCTAAAGTTGGACCGATACGAGCAATAATATCGGTTCTTCTAAGTTTTTTATTAATTATTTCTTCACGTCTTTCATAAAGCTTTTCAGCTATACTTTCTCTTGCCTCAATTGATAAATCATCAGAATCAATGAGTTTCATAAGAACTTTCTTTTGGGATTTATTAATATGTGATTTAGTTATAAGAGATCTTACTTCCTCAAGTGAAGTACTTTTATCTATATTTTCAATAAGTGTATCAATTTCTTTAACACTAACCTCCCTTCTGGAAGTGTATTCTGCAATTAATGAACCTAGTGAAATTACAACATAAAATGCAAATATTAACAAAATTACTATAACTGGTATTAAAAGACTTTGAGCGATAACATTTAAAAGTGAAGTTAAAAAACTTCCTCCAGGAATACTAACTGCCATATATTTTTCTCCATAATAATTTTTCACTATTTTTGAATAATAAAATTTAAAATTTACTGGTTTAAATTAAATCAACTATTTTTTAATGTTTTATTTAGATTATGAATTTTTAATTAATTTAATCTAAAAATCACTATTACGTTTTGTTATAACTGCACCAAAAACAAGTAAAACCATTACCCCTAAAATCACCATTAAAAGAGTGTTTAATGAAGAGACTTCAATACCTGCTAATTGTTTACCCATAACAGCAGTAATATTTGGAATTACAAGTGGTGAAAGTAAGAAATATAAACCAATAAAGAACATAAAGTTTCCAAGTAAAATTGGATAAGGGGTTTTTGTAAGTTTAACAATTAACTCAGCAGCAAAATAGGTTACTGTAATAATTATTACAAGAGCAATAGATACAATCCAACTTAATTCTGTCATACTCATACCAACCATTGGTGAAACAATGAGTATACTTGAAATGATTGCTCCAAAACAACATGGACACGGTGCAATAATTGCTATTGCAGCAGGTTTTGATGTATTTTTACCGCGAGCTTTATATTCACGTATTGTCATTACACCTGCACCAATCATAATACATGCCATTAAAATATAAAACCATGTATTAAAACCATAGATAAATGATGTTATCTGGGAAGCAAAAGGTTGACAAATATAGGTAATAAGCATAATTCCTACAAAATATCCTAAATCTATACCAAGTAACCATTTCTTAGGCATATGAGATAAACCAGAAGCCAAACCTACTTTAACTCCGAAAATGATAACAGCAGCTAAAATACCAAATTGCAATAATATTGCCATTCCATCCATATTTACCACATTGATTATTTCATTTAATAAACATAGTTTTTTATTAGTAAAATTAATAAAAATATTATATTTTATCTAAAAATCGGTAATTTCTAATTTAAGAAATTTTAAAACCAATTTATTTGAAAATTTTAGAATTATTATTAAATCAATAAAATACAAATAAAATAAAAATTCATTTATATTAATAATTTAATTTATATAAATTTAAATCTTTCGACAATACTCCTTATTTTTATCGAATAAATATTATTTTAAAATTGATAAAAGCACATAATATAAAAAATTATTTAAATTCAAAAAATTTAAATTAGAATTAAATAAAATTATATTGTTTTAATGAGTTATATTAATAAATAAGTTGTTTTATTTATAAATAAAATATAAAAATATATTGATAAAATATAAAGAATACTGGATTAAAAAATTAATCTTTTTCAAACTATAAGTGTTTTTTAAAAAAAATAGCATTTTTATAATAATAATCGGTAAAAAGATACTAAAAACTGATCTTAAAAAAAATAATAAAAATATAATTTTAATAATGAATAATCGATACAAAGTAATTTAATTATAAAACTAAATTTTAGGTTCTAATCTTTTAATAATCAGTGCCATAAAAAGAATTATCATTGGAAAAAACAACCCATAAATAATATACAATGCTCCAGGAGGTATGATTACACCTAGAACTGTTGATGCTGCAATAATCATTATAAGAAGAATAACCGGAGCAAGAACCACTAAAAATGTATAAATCATAATAAACCCATTTAATTTTTGAGCATAAGATTTTAATTTTATTCTCATATCAAATGAAATATCTTCAGCAATAATAAACAAAGTTTGCGAAAGGTTAGATCCAAGATTTTGAGTAGAAATTATCTGTTGATTTACACGTCTTAAACCATTAGAACCTACCCTGTTTGACATGTCACTTAAAGCATCCTCAAGAGATATGCCATATTGAACTTCATTAATCACCCTATTATATTCAAAAGATAAAGCACCATAATCCGCTTTTACAATTGACATTAATGCATCATTTAAACCCTTACCTGCTTTTAATTCACAGGCCATATGTCTAAGAGCAAAAGGCAATTCCCTGGATATGGAAGAATATAGATTTTTCCTTTGAATATCAGGTAATTTAATAATCAAATATATTGCCATAATAATAATTAATATTACAATTAAAGCCATCCCAATTGATAAGAAAATACTGAGAATTAAAAATAGTCCCATTAACAAAAATACCGCTTTTTTAAGGTTTTGAGCATTATTAAATTTAGAAGATAATATTTTATTTGGTTTTATAGAAAATCTGTAAGTTAAGTTTTCAAATAAATAATCATTATTCAAATCTTCATTTTTAAAACTGTCCTGATTATAGGAATTATTTTTAAAATTATTTTTCAAATAGTCTTTAAAATCTCCAAAGAGACCTTCTTTTATAAATATCCCCTTATTATCATTATTATTGGAACTGGAAATATTACTTTTAGAATCATTAAAATTCTCATAATCCTCTTTATTATCAGGGACTTCATCTATTTCTTTTGATTTAATATCCTTTTTAATGAATTTTTTGAAAAAATAAGTGATTATATTATAAAAATAATTTAATATATCTAAAAAAAGATTTATTATTAATAAAAATAGCTCTGTTATTTTAATAAAGAAATTATCAATCATAAAATCAACTTAATTTTAAATAAAACATTCAGGCCTTTCAATTAAATTTTTTAAAACCTTATCAGAATTTAAATAATATGACTCTAAAATTCTACTGACTAATTTATTAGATCTTAAATTGTTTTTAACCATTAAATCAAAAACAGATTTTCTCATTTCCATTTCTTGATTTATTTCTCTAATAGAAAGACCTTTCATACTTGCTAAAATCTCAATACTTTTTGAAGAAACCCCCACATTTTCAAATTTATCTTCTGATGCATTCCATTTAAATAATTCATTTAACTGAATATTTCCTTCTCCCAAACCTACAACTTCACATAATTCTGTAACTCTTCTATAAACAATTCCATCTGGAAGATAAATTCTTTTTTGCATTAAAATAAAATCAAGTGCCGTTATCATAATATGGGGAACATTCATAGGTGGATTAACCAGACGATTAATAGTTTCTCTTGCACTATTTGCATGTAATGTACCGAAACCAGAATGTCCAGTATTAAGTGCTGTAAAAAGAGTTATAGCCTCACCACCACGAACCTCCCCAACTATTATTCTATCGGGTCTTTGCCTTAATGCATTTTTTAATAAATCATCCATATTTAACTCCCCCTTACCTTCAATATTAGGCATACGTGTTTCCATCCTAATAATATGTTTATGAGGAATTTGAAGTTCAAGAGTATCTTCAATACTGATTATTCTTTCTTTAGGATTTATTAATCCTGCAAGTGCATTTAAAGTAGTGGTTTTTCCTGAACTTGTACCTCCTGCAATAAGAATATTTGATGATTTAACACCTAAACCATCAATAGCCAACCATAAAAAACTAGCAAGTGCAGAATCTAATGTATTAGAACTTATTAAATCAACAATAGTATATGAATCATGACGGAATTTACGAATAGTTAAAGTAGGTCCATCAGCAGATATTGGTGGAAGAGTACCATTGACTCTTGAACCGTCTTTAAGTCGCCCATCAAAAATTGGAGATTCACTGTCAAATCTACGGTTATTAGCCCTTGCAATAGAGTCGATTATACTGATTATTTCAAGGTTATCATCAAATAAAAGATTAGTCTCCATCATCCCATAATTTCTATGATAAACATATACTGGTTTATTAGAACCTATAACCATTATCTCTTCAAGATCATCATCTAAAATTAAAGGATTAATTAAACCATAACCATTGATATTTTCATATATTCTTAAAGACAAATCCTCAAGATAATTTAAATCAATATTTTCATTAAACTGATCTTTAAGAATGTTTTTTATGTCCTGAACTTTTGCAAGTTCTTTTGTACTGTTAGTGGATACTGCCAAATCAACAAGTTGACTTCGAATATTCTCTAAAAGAATCTCCTCACGAGAAGTGAACCCTTTATTGTTAACCATATAAAATGGAAGTAACTTATTATCTCTAAAAATATTAGTATTTTCCAAATTTTCATACTTATCGACAGATTCCAAATCATCAACCCATGAGATAGTAAAATCTAAATCATCAGAGTCTTTTTCATCTATATTTAAATCATCACCTGGAAAATCTTTAAACTTCCCACCATAATCATGTAAATTCATATTTGAGGGAATTTCTAATTGAGAATAATCCGAATTCTTTATTGAATTTTTTGGAAAAAAACTTTTATTTTTTATAGATTTCATAATTTAAGAATGTATTTACGATAATATAAAATTTAATTATTTATTTTTAAAAAAAAGGACTTAATTTATAATTAATTATGAATTTGAAATTAATTATGGATTTAAAATAATTTTATACTTTAAAATAATTTTTAATTTTAAAAAATAGTGTAAAATATAGTATTTTAAAAAAATCATAATTTTTATAATAATTAAATTAATTAATAATTAAATTATTTAATAATAT
>CAYQMW010000135.1:0-5596 GCA_964418715.1 uncultured Methanobrevibacter sp.
AGCAATAACTAAAACTGCACCATCCATAAGTGCAGCACCAGATAACATTGTAGCCATCAAAGTTTCGTGACCTGGAGCATCTACAAATGAAACTTTTTTAATTATATCAGTTTTACTACCACAATGTTCACATACTTCTTTAGTAGTATAACACATAGGCTCATCACATTCAGGACATTTTCTCAAATCAATATCTGCATATCCTAAACGAATAGAGATACCTCTTTTAGTTTATTCACTGTCTGTATCAGTCCATACACCAGATAAAGCTTTAGTGAGAGTAGTTTTACCATGATCTACATGTCCTACCAAACCTATGTTAACATCAGCCTGTACTTTCACAGATTACACCTTAATAATATTTGTAAATTTTAATTTTAAAAATTTAAATTAAGAATAGTGAAACTATTCTTCATTTTCCTCATCAGCAGCGAAAATATCATCTAATGATTTAGATCCACGACTTAATACAACAGTATTAACTTGTACAATATCATCAGATATAGTGTTTCCTCTTACTGTTTTTCTTCTTCTTTCTCCAGCTTTTTGAGGTTTGTAACCTACTCCACCAGATACTAAAGTTCTTATTCTTCTTGGTCCTGGAACATCACTTCTCATTGCAAATCCATTTTTATCAGATCCACCAGTGATTTTTAAATTATATCCATCTAAACCAAGAAAACTACCGTCAAAATCGTCACCAATTTTTAAACCGATAAGATTACTGTCTTCTTCAGTTTCAACTTGGTAAGTTGACTCTTTATCTGAAACTACTACTTTAAATACCACACAATTCCTCCTATTCATTAATTAGAAAATAATTTAATAATTTTTAATGTGATTTAATTTTATGATTTAATTTTTAATTATTGATAAGTGCTTATAGATTTAAACTTATGAAATAATCATAGTCTTATTTAATATTCAAATAGACCTAATTTACCCCAGTTAGGTTCATTACGTCGTTTAATTTCTAAAAATTCTTCCAAAGTTCTATATTCATCTTCTGAAAGTTTATCCTTAAACTCACGATTTAAAACCTTATAGTGATTTTCAGGTATATCCACATATAATTCATCTCCTTCTTCAAAGTCCTTACCTGCTATAGCACCATCAATAGCCATAGCAACTTTCTGACCTCTGGAAATGAATTGTAAAGATTCACCATTATCTTCCATACTAGCGATTTTACCTACAGGATGTCCATTTGCATTAATCAATGGATAATTAGGTTTAATAGTTCCACTTAATACTTCAACACCACAAATTGCAGGTTTACTTTGTCTGAAGATTAATTTTGGAATAGAGAAAATCTTACCTGGTTTTATTATTGCATCTAGATAAGCCTTTCTTTGAGCTTCTTTTCTCTCTTCTACCCATTCGGAATACTCTTCAGTCAATGTATAAATTACATCTCCATGAAACATTTTAATATTAGATTCATTTAAATCATCAACTGCTTTAGAGTGAATATTGACATTAAATGCAAAAATTACACCATATTCTTCATTTTCATCATATGCAATTTTAGCATTAATAATATCCCTTTTAGATACATCTCCAATATTAGCAGATCTAATTGGCACTTCCATATCAGTTAAAAGGTTAACAACAGCTTCAAGTGAACCTAATGTATCAGCTTTAACTAATACTCCTTCATCTTCTGTATCTATAGTAACATCATCCATCTCTTTTAATATTTCCTCTTTAACATTTTCTCCACTTACAACCTGTAAAGGTGAACCGGAAATAACATCATCTAAATTTGGAGCAGATATTTTTACTCCTGCAGCAGCAGTTACTGCATCAATTTTTTCAAATTTGTTTTTAGATTCCCTAATTTCCTCTAATGGACGAGGTTTTAATATAGATCTAATTTTAGTTGTTAAAACATCATCTGGAACCATGAGTGCTATCTCATCATTTGTTCTTAAGATACCATCATAAATAATAGCATCAATAGTAGTTCCAAGACCAACTTCCTCTTTAACTTCAAGAACTGTACCTTTTGCAGGTGCATCTTCATGAATTTCAAGTTGAGATGTTAGATATTTTTGAGCAAGACCAAGCAACATAGTAATTAATTCTATAATACCTTCACCAGTACTTGCACTAATTGGAACAATAGCAATTTGAGATGCAAAATCATTTACACGATCAAATCTTTCTGATTGGAAACCTTCATCATGTAATACTCCAACAAGTTCATATAATTTCATTTCCAAATCTTGTTGAACATTAGGAGCCTGATTCTTAAAACTTTCTGTAAAAGAACTATTATCTTTTGAATCCCATCCGAATAATTTATCAATTTTATTAGCAGCGACAACAAATGGAGTTTTATACATTTTAAGAATGTTTAAAGCTTCAAATGTTTGAGGTTTAAAACCTTCACTAACATCAACAATCAATATTGCCAAATCTGCTAATGCTCCACCTCTTTTTCTAAGTGAAGTAAATGCAGCATGTCCAGGAGTATCAATAAAGAAAAGTCCTGGAATAGTATCAACAATTGATAATTTTTCAATAAGCGGACCACAAATATTAGATATTGTGTCAATAGGAATTTCAGTAGCACCTATATGTTGAGTAATACCTCCTGCTTCTCTACTAGCAATAGTACTTCCCCTAATATTATCAAGTAAAGTAGTTTTTCCATGATCAACATGACCTAATACAGAAACAATTGGTGATCGTATATTCATTGTATCTCCACTATTAAATTATTAATATTAAATCTAGTTTGAATATTTGAGTTTATTCAAGAATTTATTGATAAAAACATCAATATTTAGTTTAATTATTTTTAAGTAAATTTAAATCTATTCATAAATCCAACTATTGTCAGACATTGAATATTCAATAATTTCATCTTCATTAAAGAAAAGATTAATTTCTCTTTCTGCTGATTCTGGTGCATCAGATGCATGAATAATATTTCTTCCAGTATCCATACCAAAATCACCTCTAATAGTGCCAATATCAGCTTCTTGAGGATTAGTTGCTCCAACAATTTTCCTGATTACACTAATAGCTTCATCACCTTCAATAACCATAGTAAGTACAGGTCCGGAAGTGATGTATTCAATTAATCCATTGAAGAAAGGTTTGTCTTTATGTTCACCATAATGTTCTTTTGCTAATTCTTCAGGAATCATCCTTAATTTCATAGCGACGATTTTTAAACCTTTTTCTTCAAAACGGGTTAATACTTTACCAATTAAACGACGGCCAACAGCGTCTGGTTTTAACATTACATAAGTTTTTTGAATCATAATATAACCTACCTAATTAACAGTTTTTTTAACCCATTTAACTTTCCTTGGTACCCTACCAAGTTTAATCATATTTTTTTCACATTTACTACTACAAAAGAAATAGATAGATCCATCTTTTTTAACATACATTTTTCCAGTACCGTCTTCTATTTCTTCACCACAGAATGAACAAGTTCTCATGTAAACACCTTCTTAAAAATACTATGGAGTTCTAATTTCTTTAGCCTCTCTAATAGTATCGAGTAACATTAAAACATCACCTTGTCTTACAGGGCCCATGATGTTTCTTGTTAAAATTCTACCTTTATCTCTTCCGTCGAGGATTCTGCATTTAACTTGCATTACCTCACCAGTCATACCAGTTCTTTTAAGAACTTCTATAACTTCAGCAGGTACTCCATCTTCCATATAATCACCATTTTAACTAGATCGAAAGAATCATCTTTCTACAGAGCTAAAACAATTAGTTTTTAAGTTCTGCGATTTTTTCAACAACTTCGTTTACTAAGTCTTCAGCATCTCCAGCATCTACAATACAAGCTGAAGCAGTACCGACGGTTAAACCTGCAGCTCCACCGACTTTCTCTTTAGTAGCTAAGTAAACATAAGGAATTTCTTTTTCTTCAGCAAGAACAGGAATGTGTGCAACAATTTCTGCAGGATCAACATCTTCTGCAATAACGACTAATGCTGCGTTACCTCTTTCAATAAATTTAGTTACTTCGTTAGTTCCTTTTGCAACTTTTCCACTATTTTTTGCAGTTTCTAAAGCTTCTTCTGCTTTATTTGCGATTTCTTCAGGTGTATCAAATTTTACATAAATTGGTTTTGCCATATTATTTACCTCCTTTTTCATCTGGCTTATGCCATCCATCAGCAAATATTATAAACAGTAATCTGAATATAATAAACTTGCATTATCCTAAATCTTTTATAAAGATTACAGGATTTAATAAAAGTCTATAATTATCTAAATATATCATATATCACTAAATAAATCCCTTAAAATAAAAAATAGAAGGATTATATTTTCAATATTAATATTTTTTTTTATAAAAGTATTAGTCTTTAATACTAGATTAATAATAATTTAGTAATTAATGAAATTATAGAAAACTAGACATTATATAATATTAATATAATTACTTATAAATGTTTCCTATATTTTTATAAAAGAAGTAGATGTTTAGTATAAATTAAAAGTAATTTCATTTTAAATCAACAGATTTTAAATATATACTAATTTTTCTAAATCAATATTTTTCACAATTGAATTTGAATGAATATGGTTTGTGAAATGAAGTTACTAGATAATCTATTATTATAATATATAATATATATTATATAAGTTTTAGAATATTAAAACTGAAATATTAAAATATGAAAATTATTTAAAAACCTATATATTACAATAAAAAAAACCAGAAAAAAACATTATACGAAAAACATATTATTCTAAAAACAATCAATAATTAATCAACAATATAATAAAAAAACAGTATAATTAGTAAAAATTTATAAAATTTATGAAAATCTTTTAAAAATAAGCAATAAATAATTTTTAAATAAAAATATTAAGTAAAGAAAGATCTTTACTTAAATATTTTTATAAATCTAGCAAGTTTTAACAGCTAATTTAATATCTTCAGCTTTTACGGTTTTTCTACCAGCATGTTTTGCGAAACCTACTGCTTTTTTGGAAATTTCGGTTCCACAGTCTTCGATAGCTTCAGCTAAAGCGATTTTTGCGTCATCACTGACTCTGTCAGCACCTGCATCTTTTAAAATTCTTCCGATAGGAGCTATTGGTAATTCCATATTTTCACCTCAATTTTTGTTAAGAATACTTTATTCCTTTTAATATATAAATATTTGCTAAATTTTTGTTTAAATTTAATTTGTTATAATGTATAAGCATTATATTAAATCTATTAAATATTTGAATTTTCAATAAATATATACTATAAAATTTATTGATAAAAAAATATTTCAACAAAAAATATTTTAAAAAAAATGAAAAAATAATAAAAATAAATAATAATAATAATTTAGCTATGATTTTAAGATAAAATTTAGCAAACTAATACAAGATTATTATACTTCATTTAAAATTTAAGATTAGAAAAATTTTTTAAAAATCAATAAATTTAATTAAAAATGGATAAAATCAATAAAGGTTTAAAACATTATATAAATTACTATTTTAATAATTTAAATCAATATTTAAAAATATTACTAAATTTAGTATATACGATGATTTTTATTAAAAAATTATTATAAAATTGAATATAATTCCAAATAAAATTAAATAATTTTAT
>CAYQMW010000136.1:0-5428 GCA_964418715.1 uncultured Methanobrevibacter sp.
GGTTCGTGCTTATTCAAGAAGAGAATATATTAGAAAAACCCCTAATTCAAGAATAGTTCAATATGATATGGGTAATTTAAAAGACGAGTTTCCAATTTCTGTTTCTTTAGCTGTTAAAGAAAATGCTGAAATTACTCACAACTCATTAGAAGCTGCAAGGATTGCGGCTAACAGATTTATGCAAAGGAAAGCAGGTAGGTATGGTTACCACATGAAAATTAGAACTTACCCTCACCAAATCGTAAGGGAAAATCCTATGGCAACTGGTGCAGGTGCAGATAGGGTTCAAAGTGGTATGAGAAATGCTTTCGGTAAAGCGGTAAGTGTAGAGGCTATTGTTAAACGTGGTCAAAGAGTTATTACTATTGACTGTAACAAAGATAACTTTGTAGATGCTAAAACAGCTTTAAAAAGAGCTTCTATGAAATTACCTTCAAGAACTAGAATTATCATTGATAAAGGTAATGAACTAGTTTTATAAATTAATTTAAATTCTTAATTTAGTATTATTCATTTAGTTAAAATTTGTATGGTTCTGTTTATTACAATATTTAACTAAAAAATTGTAAAAGTTAATTTCTTAATTTTAGTTTTTAAATTAATTTACTAAAATTTTTAAAAATTAAAATTAAACTACTATTTTTTACAATTTTTTGTTCCATATATTTGTATAATTTCGGGAATTTAAAACAGATTTCAACAATACAATTTTTTACTTTTTGAATATTTTAAAAATAATTTTCATTAAAATAATTATTTTAAAAAGAGGGAAAAGCCAATGTTTGTTGCAAAGTTTGAAAAAATAAGTAAAGATGATATTGATATTGCTGGAGGAAAAGGTGCTAACTTAGGTGAATTGACTCAAGCAGGTATTCCTGTACCTCCTGGATTTGTTATTACATCTGAAACTTATGAAAAATTCATGAAAGACACTGAAATTAATACAACTATTATGGATATACTTAAAAATACTGATGTTAATGATACTAAAGCTCTTCAAGAAGCTTCAGATAAAATTAAAGAAATTATTATTAACACAAGTATGCCTCAAGATATCGAAACCTTGATTGTTGAAGCATACAATCAACTATCTCAAAGTGTTGATGAAGATGATGCAGATGTAGCTGTAAGATCATCAGCTACTGCAGAGGATTTACCTGATGCATCATTTGCAGGTCAACAAGATACATATTTACACGTTAAAGGTGTAGATCAAGTATTAGAATATGTTCAAAAAGTTTGGGCTTCATTATTTGAAGCAAGAGCTATTTTCTACAGAGAAGAAAATGATTTTGATCATGAAAAAGTATACATTGCAGTTTGTGTCCAACAAATGGTTCAAGCTGAAAAAGCAGGAGTAATGTTTACTGTAAACCCATCTACTGGTGAAGAAGTTGCTATGATTGAAGGATCATGGGGACTTGGTGAATCAGTTGTTTCTGGTGATGTTACACCTGATCATTATGATGTTGATAAAAAATCCGGTAAAATTGAAAATCTCACTGTAAGTGATAAAAAATTCATGTATATTAATGATGAGAAAGGAACCAGTTTAAAAGTAGAAGTTCCTGAAGATAAACGTAATGAAAGAGTTTTATCAGATGATGATTTAGAAAAATTACTCGATATGGCAAAAACCATTGAAGACTTATACAAAAAACCTATGGATACTGAATGGGCTATGCAAAAAGGTAATCTTTACTTATTACAAGCTCGCCCTATTACTACCTTAGACAGTATTGATGAATCAGCTCAATCTGACTCTGCTACTGATTTAGAAGTTATTGTTAATGGTTTAGGTGCAAGTCCAGGTATGGCTGCAGGTTCTGTTAAAATTATTTTTGATTTAGATGAACTTGATAAAATTGAAGATGGTGACATAATGGTCACTGCTATGACTACTCCGGATATGGTTCCTGCAATGAAAAAATCTGCAGGTATTGTTACTGATGAAGGTGGAGTAACATGTCATGCATCTATTATTTCAAGAGAACTTGGAATTCCATGTGTAGTAGGTACTGGTGAAGCTACCTCTACTTTAAGTGACGGTCAAGATGTAACTGTTGATGGTAAAAAAGGTTTAGTTTATGAAGGTCTTATAAAAACTGAAGAATCTAAATCTGCTGGAGAAGTTCCAATGGTTGAAGCTACTTCTGCTCCAATTATCACTGTTACTGATGTAAAAGCTAATGTAAGTATGCCTGAAGCTGCAAAAAGAGCAGCTGCTACTGGTGCTGATGGTGTAGGTTTACTTAGGGCAGAACATATGATGTTAGGTCTTGGTGCACACCCTAAAAAATTCGTTGATGATGGAAAAGAAGATGAACTTATATCTGCATTAATGGATGGTATTATTACAGTAGCTGATGAATTCTATCCAAAACCTGTATGGTACAGAACTATGGATGCTCCAACTGATGAATTTGTAACTATGGAAGGTGGAGAAAATGAACCTATTGAACACAATCCTATGTTAGGTTGGAGAGGAATCAGAAGAGAATTGGATGAACCTGAACTTATTAAATGTGAATTTAAAGCTATTAAAAATCTTCATGAGAAAGGTTATACTAATGTAGGTATTATGATACCTTTATCTCAAAGTGTTGCTGAACTTAGAAAAGCAAAAGAATTATGTAGAGAAGTTGGCCTTATTCCACAAAAAGATGTTGAATTTGGAATGATGGTAGAAACTCCAGCAGCAGCTTTAATTATTGAAGATTATATTGCAGATGGAATTGATTTTGTAAGTCTTGGAACTAATGACTTAACTCAATATACCTTAGCAATTGACAGAAACAATGAGTTCACTGCTAAAAACTATACTGAAGAACACCCTGCAGTAATGAAATTAATTGAAAGAACTATTAAAATCTGTGTTGAAAATGGTGTTACCTGCAGTATTTGTGGTCAAGCAGGAAGTGTTCCACACATTGTTGAAAAATTAGTAGGATTTGGAATTACTAGTGTTTCTTCAAATGCTGATGCTATTGCAGATGTTAGAAAAACTGTTGCAAAAGCAGAACAAAAATTAATTCTTGATGCTGCAAGAGCACAATTAAAAAAATAAGATTTAACTCTTATTTTTTCTAATCTTTTTTTAAAATTTTTTTAAAATTAATTTATTTTTTTTAAAACTCTTAATTAATTTATTTTTTTTATTAAAATTTTATTAAATAATTATTTTTTATTTGAAAATTCATTTGAACATGTAGTTTAATTAATATTTTATCTATTATGTTTATATTCAATTATTACAATTCATATTCATTATTATCATTTAATTCATTTGTTAATCAGTTATATAAATTATCAGTCATTTATATTTATTTATTCATTTATTAATCATATTTATTCATTTAGTATAATGTAATCATTATTTAATTATTATTTATTACAATCTTAAGGTAATTTTATGGACGATAAACCAAAATCTCGAGAGGAAATTTTTAAAATTCTAGACAAGTACCAGGAAAAAGATACTGGTTATGATGAGGGCAGAATTCTTGGTTCAATGTGCACTGAATCAGAATCCATTGCACAATTTGTCTTTTATAAATTTATTAATACAAATCTAGGGGATCCGGGTTTATTTAAAGGTACTAAACTCATTGAAGAGAATACGGTAAAACTCATCGGATCTTTAGTTTCAATTGACAATCCATATGGTCATATTGTAACTGGAGGTACAGAAGCAAATCTTATGGCAATGAGGGCTGCAAGAAATTATGCTCGCCGATATAAAAATATTGATAATGGTGAGATAATCATTCCTAAATCTGCTCATTTCTCATTTAAAAAAGCAGCTGATATGTTCGACTTAAAAATTGTTGAAGCAGATATGGATAGTGAATATAAGATGGATGTAAGTACTTTAGAGGATAAAATTACTGAAAATACAGTAGCTATTGTTGCAATTGCAGGGACAACTGAATTAGGTTTAGTTGACCATATTGATGAAATTTCTCAAATTGCACTAAAACATGATATTTATTTGCATATTGATGCTGCATTTGGAGGATTTGTAATTCCATTTTTAAAAGATGCAGGATATGATTTTCCAAGTTTTGACTTTTCACTTGATGCTGTTTCATCAATGACTATTGATCCTCATAAAATGGGTCTATCTACTATTCCATCAGGTTGTATATTGTTTAGAGATAAAAAATATTTAGATGTTATGGCAGTTGAAGCTCCATATTTAACTAAAAAAGAGCAATCAACAATTGTAGGTACACGTAGTGGTGCATCTGCTGCTGCAACCTATGCTGTTATGGAATATATTGGTAAAGAGGGTTACACTAAACTAGCATTAGATGCTATGGAAAAAACATCTATTTTAAAAGAAGGCCTTTTAAAAATGGGTTATGAAATAGTAATTGAACCAGAACTTAATATTATTGCATTTACTCATCCGGATATTGATGTTGATTATTTGGCTGACCTTTTAGAAGAGAGAAATTGGAGAGTTTCTATTGCATCTTATCCTAAAGCTATTCGTATAATAGTTATGAGGCATATTACTTTAGATTCTATTAAAGATTTACTTGCTGATTTAAAGGTCATTGCAGATAGTGTTTAGGTAATTATTCCAATTTTCTTATTTTTCACTTTTTTTCATTTCATTTCTGGATTTTTGCCCTATTTTTTCTTTAATATAATCTATTTTAATTAAAATAAACGGTTTTTAAATTTTAAATTATAAAGCAAATTTTAATTTTTAATCAACTATATCTTATTACTATTTTTTAATGTATCATTGATTTTTTAAAGTTTCATTAATTTTTAGGAATTTTAGTAATTTGATTAATTTATTTATTTTCTTAATTAAAATCATCTAGAAATATTATATAAAAATATATATATTTATAAAAGCAAAATTTTTACATATAAATCATATTTTATTGTTTTTAAGAAATCTTTACTTAAAAATCATTAAAATAGTTATATCTAATTAAACAAGATATTCGGGGTTTATTTATGTCTAGAACACAAATTGTAATAGAAAGTGTTGATAATCAAAGAACTGCTCAAATTATTGATAATATATTAGATTCTCATGGTTATGAGTATGTTCAGAAAGGTAATGAAGCTTACTGGCAACAAGGAATTGGAGTAACACAATCTCCAAAATTCGTAGGCTATTTTTTTAATGAAAATACTGTTGTTATTGAAGGGTGGGTTAAAAACTTTGGTAGTGAAAGTGATTTAAGTGGTTTTGTCGGTGCAGTTCCAAAAAAATCAGTTAAAAAAGTATTGGATGAAATCCAACAAGCCTTAGAACAATCTAATCAAATGCCAGCAAATAATGTTCAAGATGATGTTGATATTATAGTTCCTAAACAAGCTACTGTAGAGGAAGCTTCAATGACTGATGCTGCATTTAATAATTTAGAGGGAAATCAAAATGAGGCAGTAAGTGATAATGTTG
>CAYQMW010000137.1:0-5398 GCA_964418715.1 uncultured Methanobrevibacter sp.
ATAAAAATAAGAGCAATTATGTTGAATTTTATTTGAAAAAATTCAGACCCCTAAATTTAATTTTATAATTAGTTATATGTCTTTTAAATAAATTTTATAGGAATATTTATATATTATTACTTTTAAAAATTTAATAAAGAATTAAGTATTAATTCTTTTAAAAAAATTAAGGTGAATTAAATGGCTCAAAAAAATATGTGGATTGCAATGATTATATCCTTTATCTTTACCGGTTTAGGTATTGCTTATGCAGGTAATGTTCAAAAAGGTGTAGGATTATTTGCAGCTGCAATATTATGTAACATCTTGGGTATGAAAGTTAGTGTAATTTTCTCAATAATTTCCATAGTCATTTGGATTTATGCTTTGTATGCTACCTACCAAGAAGTTAAATTAGTAAACGGAGAATAAGAATAATTTTTTTTAAAATTATTCTTTATCTTTTTAGTCCATTTAATATTATCACTTAATTTTTTGAACTTTTTTTTAATACTTTTTTTAGCTATTTTTACAATTTTTAAATTCAAATTTATTTTTCTAAATTTTAAATGCAATTTCAAATTGAAAAGATATTTAATTCAGGGCCATATAATAAAATTATAAAAAACATATTCTAATTTTAATATAAAATAATAGAAGAAACCATAAATAATATTAATTCTAATCAGATAATCATACATTTTATCAAATGTAATTTTAAAATAATCAATCATATTCAAAAGTTTCAGGTAGAACTATGAAGTGGAATATAGGAAATGTGGAAATCAACAACCAAACAGTATTGGCACCTATGGCAGGAATATGTGATTTGACTTTTAGATCAATTATAAAGTCTATGGGCTGTGGACTGATTAGTGGTGAAATGGTTTCAAGTAATGCAATTGCACATAATGATAGAAAATCTATAAAACTTTTAAAGTTTGATGATTGTCAAAGACCAATATCACAGCAAATATTCGGTTCTGAGGTTAAATATTTTAAAATTGCAGCAAAATATGTTTTAGAGAATATGAAACCTGATATCATTGATATTAATATGGGTTGTCCTGTTCCAAAGGTAGCTGTTAAAGCTAATGCAGGATCTGCACTTTTAAAAAATCCTAATAAGGCATTTGAAATTACAAAAGCATTGGTTGAAATCATGCCTATTCCAGTTACAGTTAAAATTAGAAGTGGATGGGATAGTGAGCATATTAACCCTATTGAAATATCTCAGATGGTTGAAAAAGCCGGAGCTTCAGCAATAACTGTTCATCCTAGAGATAGAACTCAGGCATATTCTGGTTCTGCTGATTGGGATATAATTAAAGATGTCAAGGATTCAGTTGATATTCCCGTAATTGGTAATGGTGATATTAAATCTGCTTATGGTGCAAAAGTAATGTTGGATCAAACTGGATGTGATGCTATTATGATTGGTCGTGGTGTTCTTGGAAATCCATGGCTAATAAGAGAATGTATTGATTATTTGGATTATAATATAAAACCAGAAAAGCCAACAATTGATGATAAAATTAATATGATAAAAAAGCATACAGAACTTTTAATTGATGATATGGGCGAAGAGATAGCAATTAAAAGAACAAGGTCTCATGTGGCGTATTACCTTAAAGGACTTCCAAGAAGTGTTGACTTTAAACCAAGAATATTTAAATCTCAAACAAAAGAAGAATTATTTGATTTGGTAGATGAATATAGAGCATTTGTTGACATTTTGTAACTATTTTTTTCATTGTTTTTAATAAGTTTTATTACTAATCTATAATTTTATTAAAAATTTTATAAATTAAGTCTATTTTATAAAAATAAGTCATAAACTATTCATAATATATTAATACTATTTTATTCAAGTCTGTTTTTTCTATATATTTTATCACTAACACAGCTTTATTTATATAAAAAAAGTAAAGTTTATATACTTAATTGACTAATTTTATTTGTTGATAAAAAATCAACATAATTTTAATTGAGGTGATATTATGAAAAAATCTATAATTGCTTTAATTTTAGTAATTCTAATGCTTGGGGTATTGATACCTACTATTGCATCAGCAGATTCTAAAGGTCTTGTTGTATGTTATGGAGAAACAACTTATGGTAATCAAGATTATAAGAATACTGTAGATAATTTCTTTAAATCAAATTCCAATACTAATTTAAATGATGCTGATGTTCATGTGGTATATGCTAATGATGTTAATGCAATTTCATCTGGTATTTCACAGGAAACTTATGGATCTGGTGATATTTTATCTTCTGCTTTAATTGATTTAAACAGTGGAGATGGAATTACAATTAGTGTTGATTCATCTAAGATTACACTGGTTACAGCAGATATGTATAAATCTGCCCTTGATTCTGCAGGTATTACAAAAGGACATGTTTATGTAACAAGTCCGGTTGAAGCTACAGGTGAATCTGCTCTTGCTGGAATTATGAAATCATATGAAGAAGCAACTGATGTTGAAATTCCTGAAGAGGTAAAACAAGCTGCTAATCAAGAAATACAAGTAGAAAGTGAAATTGTAAGTGATTCAAACCTTACAGGAGATGATGTGGCTAAAGTAGTAAGTGACGTTAAAGAAGAAGTTCAACAAGATAATATTACTGATAAAGAAACTATTGTAACTATAATTAATAATGTTGCAGTAAATAACAATATTAATATTTCAGAGTCTAATGTAGATAAACTTGCAGATACTATTTCACAATCACAATCTGTTCAAGGTCAAGTAGATGATTACAAATCTAAAGTGGATGATGTTTTAGGTGATGGTGACACACAATCTATATTTGATGGATTGTTTAATTTTTTAAACTCTAATTCTATATAATCTAAAACATTATCTTTTTTTTAATTTATTTTTTATAATTTTTAATTAAATTTTATTAAATTTTTTTAAATTTTATTTACTTTTTTTTAATTACTTTTTGTGCTATTTAATTATTTAAGCCTGTGATTTTTCCAATATATTCAAAGTCATCTTTATTGTTAAGGTATTTTAGACCAGTAACTTTTCCATCTGGAAGTTCTGTTACTATGCTCATTCCATCATCAATATCAATAATAATATAATTGGTTTTGTCTCCATCTTCTGCTTTTATTTTAATGATCTTATCATTTTCAACTATTTCTCCATTTTCAAAACTATTGTCTGTTTCTGTAGAATACCAGTGTTGTGGTAATTTAACTTTAATATTTAAATTATCTAATACCTCTTTTACATGCATAGAATACCTCCAAGTAAATTTTTTTTTATTTTCCAATAATTATTCTTTTTTCTATTTTCAAGTATATTTAAATATATTGTAACTTAAGTGGGGTTATTTGTATGAATTAATATAATAATAGCTATTTGACTATAATTGATTTAATAAGTTTCTAGAATAAATTAAATTTAAATTAAATTTTTCTTTTTATTTTTAAACTAAAAAGTCTATTTTGCTTTTATCAAGCTCATCAAGAGTATGTGGTTCCGGGTTTGTTTTAGCAACTCCAAGTGCCATTATTCCAACAACTCTATAAAAATCATCAATGCCAACAGTTTTACATACAAGTTTTTCCGCATCTTCTCCATTTTTATCTCTTAAATGCATTTGAACCCAACAGCTTCCAAGTCCAAGTTCAGTTGCCATTAAATGCATATATGTCAATGCTATTGATGAGTCTTCAATCCAGGTATCGGCAATATCTTCATTTGCCACTACAACAACTGCTTTATTACATCTTGCAAGTAGTTGTGCACCAGTATTTTTACATTCTGATAATTTTTTTAGTGTGTCCTTATTTGAGATAACTAAAAAGTTGCAGGGTTGTCTGTTTCTACTTGTAGGAGCTAAAAGTGCTGCTTGCAATATTTTATTTATCTGTTCAGTTGTAATTTCAGTGTCCTCAAATTCACGAACACTTCTTCTTTTTAACATTACATCTAATAAATCCATATGATCACTACTCTTATTATGTTTTTATTTGTTTTAAAAATTTTTTATTAATTTTATAAATTTTTAATATAAGAATGATTTTAAAGTTTTTATTAATTTTTAATTAGCATAATTATTTTAATATATTTATTATTTTTTATTATAAAAATAGTTTAAATTTTATTTTTAATTTTTAATATTAGAAATAATTTCAATTTTAAATAAGAAGACTAATATAATTAGCAAGTCCAATAATAAAATGAGGTTATTAGTATTTCTAAGAATTTAGAAGCATTATATTTTTAAATACTATTTTTAGTATTTGGATATATGATGTTTACATTAGTGTTTAAAACTATGTAAGTATTAATAATCTTTTAAATTGTGGGAATGAATATTTAAACAAAATAAAACAGAACTATGTCAACCAATAAAGGTTGATGAAAATAAAACTATTATTTATTCCCGCAATTTATAAATTATACTTTTTTTATTAGTTTTCTTCAATTCTTAAAAATAGAATTATATATTTTCAAAAATATTACGCTTCTAATGATATAATCTTTTTTTATTAATCTTTATGTTATAATCTAAATTTGTAAATTCTTTAAATTTTATTATTTTTCATTGTAAAATTAATTAAAGAAACTGTGATTTTTAATTTTTCTAATTTTTTAAGTAAAATATATTATTTTATATTTTCATATAATTAAATAGTAAATTTTTAATAATTTTTAAAAATATTATTAAATCTATTGATTTTTTCGGTGATTTTATGGAAGATAGATTTGAAAAAGGCATGTCAGTTTTAAATATTACAAATAAAGATAATATAGAAGAAATATTTACAGTTTTAGATGATATAGCTCCGGATTTAGCTAGATTTGTAGTTGAATTTCCTTATTCTGAAATATACACAAGAAAAGAGTTGGATTTAAAAACTCGTGAGTTGTGTACTCTTGCATCTTTAACTACATTAGGCACCATTCCTGAACTTAAGGATCATATAAGTGGTGCATTAAATGTTGGTTGCACTCCAGTTGAGATTGTTGAGGTTATTATGCAAATGTCTGCTTATGCAGGATTTCCAAGAGCAATTGAAGGGATGATGGCTGCAAAAGAGATTTTCACTGATAAAGGTTTACTTCCATTAAATGATGAAAAATAAGATTAAATTAAATATTATTAAAATTAAATATTAATTTAAGGAGATTATTATGATATACTCAACAGAAATTGATAATATGTGTTGTGTTGCAAAAGGGGCAAATCATGGTTCTGCTCCAATACCTGAAGAGGGAAAATGGGTAAAATCTAAAGAGATAAAAGACATTTCTGGTTTGACTCATGGAATTGGATGGTGTGCTCCACAACAAGGATGTTGTAAATTAACACTTAATGTTAAAGAAGGGATACTCGAAGAGTCATTGGTTGAAACATTGGGCTGTTCTGGAATGACACATTCTGCAGCTATGGC
>CAYQMW010000138.1:0-5394 GCA_964418715.1 uncultured Methanobrevibacter sp.
AACTCGTGATCCTCTCGTTGTAAGCGAGATATCATACCCCTAGACCACGGAACCAACATATATTATTTTCTATTTTGCACTATATAAAGTTTTGGTTTTTTCATTTTAAATTTTTAAAATATTATAAATACAATGATTATTAAAAATAATAGTGGAGATATATTACCATTGTTAAAAAGTTTAATAATTTATAAGCAATTCTTATAATTTTATTAAATTAATATTTTAAATTTTTAATTAAATCAAATAATTTTTCAAGGTAAAAAATTATTACATTATTTATCTAAAAATTTAAAAAATAATTTGTTTTAGGAAATGATAAAATGGCATTTGATGAAGAATCCGGAAAAATATGGATGGACGGGAAAATTGTAGACTGGAAAGATGCACAAATTCATGTTATGTCTCATGTTGTTCATTATGGAACAGCTGTATTTGAAGGTATTAGATCTTATGAAGTGGATGGTAAACCTGCAATTTTCAGATTAGAAGAACATGTTAAAAGATTGTTTAATTCTGCAAAAATCTATAAAATGCCTATTCCATATACTGAAGAGGAAGTATGTGAAGCTATTAAAGAGGTAGTTAAAGTCAACAACTACACTGATTGTTATATCCGTCCTATAGCATTTAGAGGATATAAAGAATTAGGTGTTTCACCATTAAACTGTCCTGTATCTCTTGCAATTGGTGCATGGGAATGGGGAGCATACTTAGGTGAAGAAGGTTTAGCTAATGGTGTAAATATTGGTGTTTCATCATGGAGAAAACCAGCTGTAAGTACTTTCCCAAATGTTGCAAAAGCAGGTGCTAACTATATGCTTTCACAACTTGCAAATATGGAAGCTCAAGATAATGGATTTGATGAAGCTTTACTTTTAGATGTTAATGGTTTAGTTGCAGAAGGTTCTGGAGAAAATGTATTTTTAATTAAAGATGGTATTATTTACACTCCAGCATTATCAAGTTCTTTACTTGAAGGTATTACAAGAGATTCTGTAATGAAAATTGCAAAAGATTTAGGTTATGAAATAGTTGTTCAACCATTACCTAGAGATTTCTTATATATTGCTGATGAAATCTTCTTTACAGGAACTGCTGCTGAAGTTACACCAATCCGTTCTATGGATCATCGTATTATTGGTGAAGGTAAACGTGGACCTGTTACAGAAGAAATTCAATCAACCTTCTTTAAATTAATTAAAGGAGAAATTGAAGATAAATATGGATGGTTTTCAATAGTTGATTAAATAATTGTTTTGAAATTTAATTAGTTACAATAATTTTTAACTGTAAAATTTTATTCTAAAATTTTTTAGAAATTTAATAATTTATCAGTTATTAACTAAGTTATATTTTAAAAAATTTTCAAATTCTTTATTTAATCAAAAAAAACTTTCATTTTTTATCATTTTATTTATTTTAATTTTTTATGGAGTTATTATTATGGATATTTTAGTTGCAATTATTATTGGTATAATTCAAGGATTAACTGAATTTTTACCAGTTAGTAGTTCTGCTCATTTAGTATTTGCTCATACATTTTTAGGATTTGCACAAGATAATTTGGCTTTTGATGTTTTATTACATTTAGGAACATTAGTTGCGGTTGTAGGATACTTCTTTAGTGATATTGTCAATATGATTTATGGATTTATTTTAAGTATTGTAGATATCTTTAAAGGTAATTTTAAAAGTGAGCTTAAAAAAGATCCTTATAAAAAATTGGCTTGGTTTACTCTTATTGCAACACTCCCAGTAGGTCTTGCATGAATATTTTTAAATGATCTTATTGAATCATTATTTACTGGTGTTACTATACCTGCGGCATTTTTACTTGTCACTGGAACTTTATTATATTTCTCCCAGAGATATACTACCGGTGATGTTAATCTAAATAACCTTAGTTTAAAACAAGCATTTTTTATGGGTATAGGTCAAGCATGTGCAATTTTACCTGGTCTTTCAAGATCTGGAACTACTATTGCATTTGGTTATTTGGCGGGTTTGGATAAGGAATTTGCTGCTAAATTCAGTTTTATATTAGCTATTCCTGCGATTCTTGGTGCAGCTCTTGTAGAGATGGATGGTATTGGTGCTGGTTTAATGAGCAATTTCTGGCCATGTATACTCGGATTTTTAGCTGCCGTAATTTCAGGTTTATTTGCAATTAAAATATTACTTAAACTTATTCAAGAGAGAAGTTTGGATGTTTTTGCATTTTACTGTTGGATTGTCGGTGCAATAGTACTTATTAGTAGTTTAATTTTACATTAAACTTACTTTTTTTCTTTTTTTATTTATTTTCTTATTTTAACTATATTATAATTAGTTTTATTGTATTACTCTATTTATTAAATAAATTTCTCTTAAATGCTAATTTTTAACTATTTTTAACAATTTTTATCTATTTTAATAAGTTTTTAAATTAAATTTTCATAATAAAAATGTCAATCTGTGACAAATTGATTATCAAATATAGATACTTAAAATTAATTTTTTTAATTTTTCAATAAATAGTGATTATAATGTTTTTACATACTATTAAATTATAAGTATTTTAAATCAAATCAATTTATTTAATCATATTTTTAATTATTTTATAGTTTCAAAATTAGTTGATTTTAGTTAGTAGTTATGTTTCTCAATATTATCTAGGTTATGTAGATTATCATTATAAATTATCATTATAAAATTAGTAGAAATTAAAAATTGAAAAACAGTATCAGTATAAAAATAAAGAAAATAGTAATAAAAATAAAATTTAAAGTTATTTTATTTTATGAATGGGTAGAGAAGATTTAAATTATTTACTGCAGGTTTCAACAATTTTATCCCTTATTTCATCAATGGTATGTCCACACATTAAAGACATAAACATTGCTCCACCTGCACCTGCTCCTTCTTTTACAAATCCTTCAAGATAATTTAAAAGTCCTTCGTGATTTGCACTTTCAAATTTAGGATCAACTACATTAATAGTTATATCTGCACTGATTTGACCTGTTATATCAAAGATATTGGCTGTTTCATCTTTTGCAACATATGTGGTTGTAGCTATTGTAAGTCTTTTAAAGTCAAAGTCTTCTTTGATTGCCTTTATAACAGCACATATTCCAGACATTTGAGTACCACTTGCAAGTACAACTGGTACAGTACTTCCTATTGTCATCCCTGCAACTGCAGGCATCATAGGATCTCCTACTGCTTCAATAGCATCAAATACATCAACCTCACCAGGAGTTATACCTGCCTTTTCAAGACCAGTGTTTACAGTTTCAAGTTTTAAATCATGTGGATTATAGGGCATGCTTCCACTTACTTTATTATCAGCATCATAACCTAAGGCCTTTAAAATTCCAAGGGCAGTGGTGGTTCCAGCTGCAATACTTTCACCTATTACAAGATAATCATATTTTTCACTTAATTTTTTTCCAATTTCAACTGCCTGATTATAAATTTCTTTCGGATTATCTACTCCATGGCCAGTACTAATGTTATGGCCGTGACTATCACTTAGGGTGTAACAATCTAAATCTGGTCTTATTTCACATCCTGCATCTACTACTACAAGATCTGTACTTGTTAATTCAAGACATGACTTGGTAAGCATTGAAGGGGTAGGTGCTGCTTCACCCTCTGAGACGGTTTCTGGAATTTCACTCATACAGTGAGGTGCTCCATATTTCATTATTTCAACATCAGCTGCCGGTGTGTACATGTTAAGTTCTTCACTTGCACCTGCACCACTAATACCATGTATTTTTGATGTATCTGTTGTAGCTATTGTACATATAAATACAGGTTTTTTACCTTTAAAATTCTCATTTACCTCTTCATTTCCATATGTTTTAAGACCATTAACCATTTTATCACATATTTAGATTTATCTTTATATTTTAAAAATTTATGTAAAAATTTTTTTTATTAAAGTAATTTTTATTTTAGTTAAAATTTGCAAATGATTTTAATAGGTAGAATATATTTAAAATGGTTAATTCTTTTAAAATTTAAATATAAAAGTTTAATATTCTAGTATTTATAAATTAAATATATTAAAATTTATATTTGATGAGTATATCTATTATTTTAATTTTCTACAATGGATTATAATATGATTTTTTTTCAATACACTGGCCTACTAGAAAATATCGTGAAACAGGAGGAATTTAACAAATAATAGTGGAAAGTACATGATTCATAATTATGTTGGTTTAAAACAGAACTAAAAAGTCTTGGAGGTGGTATTATACTAGGTTATAGTATTGCTTCAATATGCCTTATGGCATATCAAAAAGGCAAACATATCAATCATGGAGGTTTAATATGCTTATTCTAATTAAGTTTAGAATATTTGTATTTTTAAATATTAGCATATTATGGCATATTGTCATAATGTTTATGTTAGTATTTTTAAATATAATATAAGCATATAATACCTCCGTTTAAATTGTGAGAAAAAACAGTTATATGGATTTTTCTTTCAACAACTTGAGATGTTGGGTTCTGTTTTACTTATATAAAGCACACATCTCACAATTTAAATACTAAAAAAGTATAAATATAATAAAAATATAAACAAAATATAGAGTTAAAACTCTTGATTTAGATAGTTAATCAATATCGCTCATGAATATTGTGGAGTTTAATCCACAATATTGATATTGATTTTTAGACTAATTTTTAAATTGATTTTAATTAGAATATTATTTAATGGCTCTTTTTTTAGTATTAAACTATATGTTACCTATTGATATTATTAATTATTTAATTTTATTAATCTTATCTTTACTATAATTTTAATTATTCTCTGTTTTTTTATTATAGGGGTCTCCACCCAAATTGATAAATTTATTTCAAAACCCTCTAATAATTTTTTATTTTTAAAATTAAGAAATAATTTTTCAATAAATTATATTTTGGCGAACACTCTTAGTTAAAATTGGGAAATGTTTTTAATTGGTAGAATTTATTTAAAATGTTTAGTTCTTTTTAAATTTAAATATAAAAGTTTAATATTCTAGTATTGGTATATTAAATATATTAAAATTTATATTTGATGAATATATCTTATTTATTGTATTATTTTAATTTTCTACAATGATATAATATAATCTTTTCAATATACTGGTCTACTAGAAAATATCGTGAAGCAGGAGGAATTTAACAAATAATAGTGGAAAGTACATGATTCATAATTATGTTGGTTTAAAACAGAACTAAAAAGTCTTGGAGGTGGTATTATACTAGGTTATAGTATTGCTTCAATATGCCTTATGGCATATCAAAAAGGCAAACATATCAATCATGGAGGTTTAATATGCTTATTCTAATTAAGTTTAGAATATTTGTATTTTTAAATATTAGCATATTATGGCATATTGTCATAATGTT
>CAYQMW010000139.1:0-4614 GCA_964418715.1 uncultured Methanobrevibacter sp.
GTTGCTAGTGCACCTAATGTTCCTGTTATTGCAGAGTGGGGAATTAGTTACTCAGGTGAGATTGCACAAGCTATTGGTGCTGGTGCTGATTTAGTCATGCTTGGTTATGCTCTTGCAGGTACTTATGAATCTCCTGGTGAGATTGTAGTAATGAATGGTAAAAAATATAAAACTTATCGTGGTATGGGTTCAATGGGTGCTATGACTGGTGGATTTGGTGGAGGTGCTGATAGATACTTCCAAGAAATCAAAGGCCCTATGAAACATACCAAATTAATTCCTGAAGGAGTTGAAGGTGCAGTACCTTATAAAGGATCTGTTTCTGAAGTTGTCTTCCAAATGGTTGGAGGTCTTAAAGCTTCTATGGGTTATTGTGGTGCAAAAGATATTCCAACTATGAAAGAGGTTGCTAGATTTACTAGAATCACTCAAAGTGGAATTACAGAATCACACCCTCATGACCTTTTAATTACTAACGAAAGTCCCAATTATCCTACCTTAGAATAATTAGGATTATCTTTTTATTTTTCTTATATTTATTATTTTATTTTATCTAATTTTATTCTGTTTGTCTTATTTTTTCAATTTTATCAATTTTATCAATTTTATCTTAGTTCCTTCTTTTTTTTATATGGGTATTAGACAGTGGATTTTATAAATTTTTCAAAATGTTTTATTTTTTAATAAAATAAGTATTTATTATTATTTTTTTAATTAAAGTATAAAAATAGTTTATTCTATATCTGTTGGCCTATTAAGGTTTTTAAAGTTTTTCTCATCAATTAGATGATTATCAATAGGTATATACAAACAGTTTTGGTCTTGCATAAGAGCCCTTACTTTATGGATATCATTTTCTAAAAATTCTTTAATAAGAGGAATATAACTTTTATGATATATGGAGTGGAGTGGTTCTGATCTTTTAATAATTTCAACATCATTAGGACTTCGATGGTATGGTACTAATGCTTTAAGAGATCTATTTTTCTCATCTTCAATTAATGTTTCAAATGTATCAAACATATAATATACAAAATCACTTTCAAGATATGGTGAATCACATGGTAGAATAAGTGCATAATCAGAATTTATATATTGTAGTCCGGTCATCATCCCGCATAATGTGCCTAAGTCACTCATCTCGTACATTGTAAAATATATTTTAAAGGAGTAGTTTTTTTGAGTAATAATTTTTTTATATTTTCGTATTCTATTATCATCATTTAAAACAATTATAAGCTCATCTATTTGGTTGTTTAATGCTTCAAGTATGTGAATAATCATAGGTTTATTATTAATTTTCATAGATCCTTTGTCCCGACCCATTCTTTTACTCATTCCTCCACATAAAAGTATACAACTTCTCATATTATCCCGATAATTGTCTAAGAATATAAAAAATAGATATTTTTTTTATTATAATTAACGTTTTTTAGCTGATATGATGGCAATTGGGTTTTCAGCTTTCATTAATATTCCACGATCTAAGATTCTGCCATTAGAAACATTAACTTCCATGAATTTGGGATTATAACCTAATTCTTTTAATTTATTAACTGCTTCAACTTTTGTATCAACAAGTATTGCAGTAATTAAAATTCTGCCTTTAGAGTTTAGTTTTTCGTCAACCAAATCAAGAATATTAAATAATTCTCTTCCACTTCCACCAATAACGGCAATGTCAATATTTTCAATGTCTTCAAGTGCTTTTACTCCATCAGCATTTATAAGTTCAATATTATCATCGGATTCTAGAAGTTTTTCAATGTTTTTTCGGGTCATCTCAACAGCTTGAGGATTTCTATCAATTGAATAAACTTTTTTAGCTCTTTGTGCAAATTCAACTGTTAAGCCACCTGTTCCACAACCTACATCTACAACTATATCATTTTTATTTACATTTGACTTATAAAGTAACAGTGCTCTAATTGCTTCTTTTGTTGGTCCTGGAACATCACAACTTTTTATAAAATCATTATCTTCAAACATTCAAACACTCTTATAAAATTAGTTAAATTATTCCCATCGTTTATATAGATTATTATCAATTGAAAGAGAATCTAAGACTTTTCCTACTATAAAGTTTTCCATGTCCTCTAATGTTTCTATTTTGGAGTAATATCCTGGAATTGGAGGTAGGATTATTCCTCCTTCTTTAGAGATGGATAACATATTTTCTATATGTACAGTTCTAAGTGGAGTTTCTCTAGGTACAAGGATTATTTTACGTCTTTCTTTAAGTGCTACATCTGCTACTCGGGTAATGGAATTAGCAGCATAACCATTTGCTATAGCGGATAATGTTTTCATTGAACATGGAATTATAACTAATGAGTCAAATTTAAAGGATCCACTATTAACTGATGCTGTTAAGTCATTAGTTTCATAATAATTGTCTGCAATCTTAATAATTTCATCACAACTCATATCTATTTCATGGTCTATTATGGTTTTTGCAGCATCACTTATTAATAAACCTGTTTCAATATTTAAACTTTTAAGTGCTTTTAGTAATTTTACACCAAAAATAACTCCACTTGCTCCAGTTATAGCTACTATAATCATTATACTCCACAAAAATTTTTGTATAAATAAATTTTAAAAAAATAGTAAATTTAAAAAAAGGAAAAAATATTTAATGATATTTAAAATGTTGGAATTTTTTCTGTTTTAATCTTGTTTTATTATGTGGTTTTAATTTCCAGTATTTACAGGAGTAGATAGGGTCTATTTGAATACCACTATAACCACATATTTGTTGGGTTCTATGTCCTTTTTTTATAATCTTTCTAAAAATACAACTATTACATTTCATTATATAACCTCTATTTTTACATAATTAATTTTGTCAATATTATTATAAAAATTTTAATATTTATTATTTATCTTTAATATTATGTTTATTATTTTATTTATAAAAGTGCACTCATTTTAAAAGGCCATTTATGATTTAAAATCTTCCATATATTCAAGTAAATCTCTCTGGTCGAAGTGAGTTTTATTTAAGGTTCTCTCAGATATTTCAGGTAAATCTAAATAGTTGGAAATATCGACCTTTCTGAGAAGTTCACTATGTTCCTTATTTGCATATAGTGCAATATCAGGATAATTAAATCTTGCTTTATTTAATGCCTGGACAATGGATGATACTTCATTTAAGTGATATAAATCATCTCCAAAGGCAATTTGAGTTTTCATTTCATCAAATTTAGGATATTCTGGAAGACTAATAAAAATATAGTTTTTATCAATATTATAATCTTCTGCTAGGTCATGTTCTGCTTTTTTAAGGTCTTTAAGTTCAATTTTAAATACATCATCAGGTCTTGTAAAATTATTTAAACGAATAGTCTTAATAACTTTTAATAATTGTCTATTTTCTATTTTTTCCATGATGTCGCGAGTATATTCAATACTTGAATTTTTACATCGGGAAATTAATTCATTATCATCAAAAAATGATAAGCGACGTGTATTTAAATTTTCTTCTTCAACCATCATACGTAGTGATCTTCTAAACATTGCATTTACAATACGTGTGGTGTGATGTTGATATACACTTGGATACATAAAATACCTTGCAAGAAGCATAGATTCTGCAGCTTGAACTCCTTTAATGTCAAGGACAAGATATTTTTCTAATCTTAAATTAGAAATAATACGATCCACATCTATAACGCCGTATGCTACACCTGTATAATGTGAATCTCTCATAAGATAATCCATCCTATCCACATCTAACTCACCAGATATTATGGGACCAAGTTTACCTTTACCATTTATAATATCGGTGATTTTATCAAGATTATAATTTTCAGATAATTTGGTGGATATTGCAGTATTTTTTATTATAAATTCAGTATATTTTTCATGTTTAACTCCTATCACTGATTCTGATACATGGGAGAATGGGCCATGACCAATATCATGAAGCATACCTGCAAGACGTACCAATTGAACTTCATCATCTGTTAAATTTAATGATTCAGCTAATTTTCCTGCTAAATGCATTGTTCCGATACAATGTTCAAATCTACTATGATTTACACCAGGATATATTAATGATGTAAATCCTAATTGTTTTACACGTCTCAATCTTTGAAATTGAGGATAATCCATTATTTCTTTTTCAAGACCAGTAAGAGGAAGATTTCCATTAATACTATCTCGAATATATTTTTTATATTTTAACATCAAACCACATTGAAAATAAATTTTTAATATTCTTTAAATTTAAGATTAAATTTGTATCTTTAATTTCTAATATATTCTAATATATAAATAAACCTTTCTAATTATTTACTAATTTTTATAATTTTATCATGAATGATTTAAATTTTAATTTTAAATAATTTCAGTCAATTATTTTAAAAATAATTTATTGATTTAATTTTAAAATATTTTTTTTTCAATCAGTATATTAATTGAAAAAATTATTTTACAAAAATCACTTAAATTCTATCGAATTTGTTCTCAAATCATATAGAGCAAGTGGGAAAGTATTCATTCCATTCATTTCCAAAATGGACTATGCATGAATGCATGCTAAGTCGCTCCAGTCATATCTGACTCTTTGCAAACTAATGGACTGTGGCCCGCCAGGCTCCTTTGTCC
>CAYQMW010000139.1:4624-5254 GCA_964418715.1 uncultured Methanobrevibacter sp.
AGTAGTTTCAATCAAAATTTTTTATTTTTCTTTTAAATTTATATTTTATTAAATTTTTTATTAAAATAAGAGTTGGAAAATTTATTAATTTATTCAACAAATCTTCCATCGGATTTTTGATTTTTAGCTTTTTTATGTTTATTTTCGAACCATCCAATTTTAATATCTTCAACAAGGGTATCTTCAAATAATTGAGGGACATATGGTTTAATATCTAAAAGAGGAGTTCCGTCAACTACATCAATATTAGATATGTGGATAACATTTCCTTCTACAGATTCCAGTTTTACAGTACTTAATCCAATATTATTTGGTCTTTTAGGAGATCTTGTTGCAAATACTCCATGAGGTTGATTGTCCATAAATGGTTTGACCTGAAGAGCATTACCATTTGTAAGATGTAAATAATAAATTAGTATTATATGTGAAAATTCTTCTAAATCTTTAAGTCCCTCTAAATATTCTTTATTAAGATGAATTTCTCCTTTAACTCCTTTAGCACCAGTTGGTTGAATGGGCATTCCTTGAGGTTTATCATATGGACTTTTAATTATTCCAATACTATGTAATTCAATTTTTTCCATAGGTTTATCTTTAAGGAATTTGATTTATATATTTTTCTAATGATTT
>CAYQMW010000140.1:0-5211 GCA_964418715.1 uncultured Methanobrevibacter sp.
TTACTTATCTGCTTTGATAATGAAATAACTAAAGATATTGCTGATGCAATTATCGAATTATCTAAAGATTCTGAAATAAGTCGTGTAGTCTTTAAGGACAATGGGTTTGCTTCTGATGCAGATAAAACAAACATAAAAGAAACATTACGAACACATAAAATTGATGAATTTATAACAATTTAAGATTTAGAAATGATAGAAAATACAGATAAAAGACAGGTGGGGAAATGAAACTTAAATTTGATTCCAATCTTAACTACCAAACTGAAGCTGTAAAAGCAGTAACAGATTTATTTGATGGTCAAACTTCAATGATGTCCTATTTTAGTATAAATGGACAAACAGGATTTGATTATCTTCAATTTAAAGATGGAAAATTAAATAAAGAATCTCAACAGTTTGGTCAAGGTGTTGGAAATAGGTTAACCATTAGTAATTATGATATATTGAAGAATTTAAGAGATGTGCAAACTTTTCATAAATTAGCTCCAAGTGAATCATTAGATGGTTTGGATTTCAATATAGAAATGGAAACAGGTACCGGTAAAACATATGTTTACCTTAAAACAATTTTTGAATTAAATAAAAAATATGGTTTCACTAAATTCATTATTGTAGTGCCAAGTATTGCTATTAAAGAGGGGGTCTATAAAACAATTCAAATTACTGAAAATCACTTTAAAGGATTATATGATAATGTAATTTATGATTACTTTGTATATGACAGTGGTAAACTGGAACAGGTTAGAAACTTTGCTGTAAGTTCCAATATTGAAATAATGATTATTAACATTGATGCATTCAATAAAAGTTTTTCCAAAAGTAGTTTTGATGAGACAAAGAAAACAAGCAATACCAATATCATTCACAGGCCTCAGGATAAACTCAGTGGATATAAGCCAATTCAATTAATTGCTGAAACCAATCCTATTGTTATTATTGATGAGCCTCAATCTGTTATGGGGGGAAAAGGTGAAGAGGCAATTGAATATTTAAACCCATTATGTACACTTAGATACTCAGCAACCCATAAGGAAATTCAAAATTTGGTTTATAAACTGGATGCTGTAGATGCTTATGAAATGGATCTTGTTAAAGGAATTGAGGTTGCTAGTTTTGAATCTGTAGATTATCACAATAAAGCATATTTGAAACTTATTTCAACAAAATCTGATAAAAATGGTATTAGTGCTAAAATTGAAGTTGATGCTAAGATAAATGGTTCAATCAAAAGAAAAGAAATTACTGTCAAACAGGGGACTGATTTATCTGAGAAAAAGGTTACCGATAGGGATATCTATGCAGGATATACTGTCGATGAAATTTATTGTGGGGAAGGAAATGAGTATGTTTCATTTACTCAAAAACCAGATATTTTAAAAATTGGTGTGCCTGTTGGGGAATTAGATGATTTAGCAATTAAACGTGCTCAAATTAGAAAAACTATTGAAGAACATTTAGATAAGGAACTTGAACTTAATCCTAAAGGAATTAAAGTTTTAAGTCTTTTCTTCATTGATAAGGTATCTAATTATAGGGTATATGATGAAGAAGGAAATTATCATAATGGTGTATATGCAGATATTTTTGAAGAAGAATATAAAAAAGTTATTGCAAAACCAAAATATTCCACTTTGTATAATTATGAAGAGTTAAAGAATTCTCCAGATGAAGTTCATAACGGTTATTTCTCTATGGATAAAAAAGGTGCAAGGGAATATAAACAGAAGAAAAATGGTGAATTTACATTAACTAAAGCAGATGATGATACTTTTAACTTGATTATGAAGGATAAAGAAAAATTGTTAAGTTTTGATTCCAAACTCAGATTTATCTTTTCTCACTCTGCACTTAGGGAAGGTTGGGATAATCCTAATGTTTTCCAGATTTGTACACTTAATGAAACCACTTCAAATATGAAAAAACGTCAGGAGATTGGAAGAGGTTTAAGATTATGTGTTAATCAGGATGGAGAACGTATCCATAATAAATCTACGAATATATTAACTGTTATGGCTAATGAAAGTTATGATTCATTTGCTAAATCATTACAATCTGAAATGGAAGAGGAAACCGGAATTAAATTTGGAGTTATAGAAAAAGATACATTTGCACATATAACTATGGAAAATAAAAATGGTGAATTAAAACCTATTGGAAAACAGGGATCCATGGAAATCTTCAACCATTTTAAAAAGATGAACTATATAAATGGTAAAGGTAAGGTTCAAGATGCTTTAAAGGTGGCTGTACGTGATGATAAGGTATCAGTACCTGAAAGGTATGAAAGTATTAAAGAAAATATTGTTGAAGTTGCAACAAAACGTACAAAAGATTTGCCTATTAAAAATGCAAACAAAAAACGAAAAGTCAAAGTCAATAAGCAAGTCCTCCTATCACCGGACTTTAAAGAGTTTTGGGATAAAATTAAACACAAAACAACTTATTCCGTTGACTTTGATACAGATGAACTTATTGAAAAATGTAGTGATGCTTTAAGAGAAGAGTTAAACATACATTCTCCGAAATTAATCTATACAAAATCTGGTTTGGTTATAGATGCTGCAGGAGTAAGTATTGATGAAAAAGGTAAAATACCTCCATCTGTAGTATATACTCATGAAGAAGAAGTTGCACTTCCAGATATTATAACCTATTTGCAAAATGAAACTTATCTTACACGTAAGACAATTGTAAAAGTGTTAATAGAAAGTGAAACTATTGAGCAATTTAAGAAAAATCCTCAGGAATATATGGAAGAATCCTTAAAGATTATAAAAAGAGAGATGAATCGCATGTTACTTGATGGAATTAAATATACTCAAATAGAAGATTATTATGCTCAAGAACTCTTTGAAGAAGATGAACTTTATGGCTATTTGGAACGTAACTTAGTTGAAGCTGAACATTCTGTTTATGATCATATTGTCTATGATAGTGAAGTGGAGAAAAACTTTGCTCAAAACTTAGAAAATGATCCTGAAGTTATTTTATATGCTAAACTTCCTGGTTGGTTTAAAATCCATACTCCTCTTGGAGGATATAATCCTGATTGGGCTATACTTCTTAAAGATAATGAAGAAGGAAAGAAAAAAATGTATTTTGTTTTAGAAACAAAAGGAAACATTGATTCAGACTCTTTAAAACCAACAGAAAAAGGAAAAATTGATTGTGGTAAAAAACACTTTAAAGCTTTAGATAGTGGTGTGGAATTTACTGCTGCAGACAATTATGAAATATTTAAAATTAAAGCAAAAGAAGATTAATTCTTATTTTGCTTAATTATTCATGTTTTAACTTTCTTTAATTTTAATATAATTTGATTTTTTAAAACATGGAATTTTTGATCTTTATTTATTAAGAGTTTATCTTTTCATTATTTTATATTTTCAATATAAACGATTGGGATAATAAGATTATAAATTAGTATTTTTTAAATTATTGGTTTTTCGTATGCACTAAAGCAGCAATAAGTAAACTATATAAAAAATAAAAATCAAAATTTTAGTACTTATGTTCATGGTGATTTAATGGCAGATATGTATATGGTAAAAGCAGGATTTCACACTAAACACTTTAAGACATTTGAAGAGAAAGGTTATATTGGTATTGAATCTGAATTCGGTGATTTGTCCCAGATAAAAGACAAGGCTGAATTAAGGCAGTTGTCAAATGAGGTATGCTCAGACCTTTCAGACCGTGACAGACGAAACACTGCAAATATTGTTTCAATACTTGTATTTGACTTTGACATTGATGACTATATCATAACATTTGAC
Source organism: uncultured Methanobrevibacter sp. (assembly GCA_964418715.1). GTDB lineage: Archaea > Methanobacteriota > Methanobacteria > Methanobacteriales > Methanobacteriaceae > Methanarmilla. The sequence goes on from CAYQMW010000140.1 coordinate 3,780, forward strand.
TGTCATGAGAGAAACTATCTGATAGGTACTGTCAAGTCTGACTATATATATGATGGTGATCTTGAAACTCCACATATAAGAAATGTTGAGTGGATTGGAAAAATAGACAGGGACAATCTGTATATGCATGTTCAAAAGAACCTGGAGGACACCCGTGGAATATTCAAGATCTATCCTGAGTATGCAAGTGAACTTTTAAAGGAACTTGAAAACAATCCTGTTTAACTGCATTGTTTTTCAAATATTAATAATATAGATGTAAGTGATTTAAGAGAAAGCATTAGTGTTGAGGATAGTAAAAGATTACTCGTTAAACCTAATGTTCAGATATCTTCATCTGAAATTAAGAAAAATCATAAGATATATGATCTAAAACAATTATGGATAGACACTACAAATGATGAAGAAGTCCAGGAACCCATAGATATTGATAATTAAGTTTATTAATTAAAAATTTAAATATAATTATGGAGTTAATTATATAGAAAAACTATATTGTATTCTAAAAAAAGACGGTAAGGTTAAGTTGGTCTCTTAATCTTACTTTTATAATTATAACTATTTTTTTTTTAATATTAAAAAAGAAAAGTTAGTAGATGTTTTTTAGGCATCTACTTTTTGACAACTATTTTGACGGTTTTAGTTACTTTATTGTAGTAATTGTTTGCTGGGAAAGTTATAACTGCACTATATGGACCTTTTTTAATAAGGTTAGTTATTTTAAATACGCCTTGGCCTTTGCTGTTTGTTTTAACACTATAAGTTTTACCATTAACTTTTAATGTAACTTTTGTGTTTTTAATTACTTGATTTATATTATTTTTAATGGTTGCAGTGTATTTTTTAGTTTTTACATTAAGTTTAAAACTTACTGAATTCGCAGTTATTTTTGGTGTAGCTTTTTTAACTGTAACTTTTACTGATCCAGTAGAACCATTAAAATTAGTGGAACCATTATATGAAATCTGCACATTATAGGTTTTAGGAACAAGTGTGCCAACATTAATTTTAATTTGACCATTACCATTAGTAGTATAATTTCTAGTACCACCTAAATTCACTGTTAATACTGTATTGGTTATAGGTTTATTATTTGAATCTTTTAATGTAATTACCAAGTCTTTACTTATATTATAAGTAGTGGTTATAGGACTTGCAGTAATGTTACTTGCTAATTTTTCAATTATATATTCAAATATACAATCTTCAGTAACACCATTATATACTATTTCGATTGTAGGAGCATTATGATATATAAATGTAGAGTTGTATGCATCACCTTCATATATTGCTATTCCCATATCTGCATTGTTTTTGATGAATGTGCAGTTGGTTGCATTACCAATATATATTGCTCCGCCCAGAATTGCATTATTTTGTGTGAATGTGCAGTTGGGTGCATTACTAATATATATTGCTCCACCATAGGATG
>CAYQMW010000141.1:0-5183 GCA_964418715.1 uncultured Methanobrevibacter sp.
CAAGAATTTAAAATGTTTTAGACTATTATTGTTTTTTCACATTATTTTTAAAATAATATAATATTCACTTTTTTTATCTTTTTACTGTAATGGCCTTGGGAAGTAATTTTTATCTTGAGGATAATTTGTAGTGCTTAAATCCTTACCAATTTCCCTTAGACGGTTGTCTAATAATTCTCGCCCCATTTCTGTTCCTGCATAAATTGATACTATATTTCCATAAAATGGTGCATTTTTCTCTTCTGCTACCTGGCGAATATGTTTTGATGCACATGCAGTAATAATGTCTCCATATTCAAAACATTCTTCTGCTTGTTCTCTTGAGACACCGGTAGTATGGGCAATTAATAAATATAAGTTTACATCCTCCAGCACTTCCATTTCAGCTATTTCTTTTATCAGAGGTCCTGCAAGTAAGGTTATAGCAATATTTTTATATCCTTTTTCAATTGCAAGTTTTATACCTGCAATAGGGTTTAGTTCAGCCGTTTCTGGGAAGAGCACATTTTCAGGTCCTACTTTTTCTATAACTTCTGGTATAGGTGTTGTACTTACTAGTGCTGAGACTCTTCCACCTACACCTTCTGCAATTTCAGGCTTTGTAATAAGTAATGTTCCAACGCCATCACATGCTCCTACTACTACATCAATTGTTTTTTTCCTTAAGTTTGTTGAAAGTATTTCAGATATCCCTACAGCAACAAGGGTATCTTCTTGTGTTACCACACGATCTTTACTGCAGTATCCGAAATGTTTTATTCTAAATTCAATGTTTTTCTTAATATTTTCAGTTGTGATTTTTTCTATACCGTGGCCTCTTTCAAATATTGGGCAGTTTTCAATTTTTGGCTTGGAAACATCGGTTATTTGTCCATTTTCAATTGTAATTTTAGAACTTAATGCTTCTATAACATGTTTGTCTTTTGTCATAAAATCACCAGTTTTGTTATTTTTCTTTTTATTATTTATATTATTTTTTTTTATTTTTTTCAATTTTTATCAAATTCTAAAACTATTATACATAATTTTAAAACATTAATAATTTAAAAAAATTTTAAAAAATTTAAAAATTATTAAGATTATTTTAACTATTGTTATATTTATATATTTATCCTTAAACTTTTTATACTTTTATTTACATATAATAGTTAAAGATTATTATTTATATGTTATTTTAGTTTTTTGTTTACTTGATTTATGAAAAATAATTATTCAGATTCGGATTAAAAATTTAATCCTCTTTTTCTCTATTTTAATATATAAATAATAACCTTTTATTCAAAGATTAAATAAAAGGGACAATTATGAAATATAAATTGAGTAATGTCTATCTTTTATTAATATTAGTGCTTATTTTCTTAATTTCTCTGTCTGCCGTATCTGCAAGCAGCCAAATTGATGACAATAGTACAAGTGGATTGATAGATAAAAATGACCAGAGTTCAGTTAGTGATAACTCTATTTATTTTACTAATTTTTCTAATGATAATTCTAATGATATCTCATATAATCAACTTAATTCTAATGAAATTTCATCTGTACAGGATAATTCTAATGATGTCTCATCTCATCAGGTGAATTCTAATGGGATTTCATCTTCGCAAGGTAATAATGATGAAGTCATATCTACTTGGGCGGATGATAATGTAATTACATTAAATCAGGATAATAATAATCTAAATTTATCTGAATATGAAAATGGAAAAGTATCTGCTTCCAGTATAGTTTACTTTGATGCTAACGTATTTAAAGACGGAGATGGAACTAAAAATAATCCTTATAAAACTATTACTGCTACTCGGATAAATGGAAAAACTGCTTATATTGCAGATGGAAATTATATTGTAAATTCTCTTTGGTTAAATAAGGCAACCAGTATTATAGGAACATCTCGTGAAAATACAATTCTTAAATTTTCTCATTTAAGTAATTTATATGTTGGTGGGGAATTAACAATTAAAAATTTATCTATTTTTAATGCTAATCTTGAAACAGAATCTATATTAACTGTTGAAAATGTATTGTTTAAGAATAATTATGATTCTTCTTCCATGAGTTTTGGAGGAGCTATTAACTTTAAGGCTGAAAAATCAACTAGGCTTACTATTACAAATTCTATTTTTGAAAACTGCGGAGCAGAATATGGTGGTGCAATATATTGTTTAAAGGGTGTATTAACCCTTAAAAATGTTATATTTAATAATACTGTATCTAGATCATTTGGTGGTGCACTTATATTAAAGGATAGTTGGGCTAGAATAACAGATACTACTTTTTATTCAACTAGAGCTTTAGGTGATGCTGGAGCAGGCATATATTCACTAAAATCAGATGTCTATATTAGTGGTTCTAACTTTTATAATACAAGTTCTTATTTTGGGGCTATATGTCAACTTAGTGGTCGTCTTAACATTTCATCATCTAATTTTACATTAAACAATGCCCTATATTGTGGTGGGGCTATTTTTGATATGTATGCTCCTATTAACATTACAAACTCATTATTTATTAATAATACTGCTAAAAACGGTGGTGCAGTTTATATTGATAATGCTACAAAGGTAATGATTAAAAATTCCAAATTCATTAATAACAATGCATCATATTGTGGTGGGGCTATTTATTCATTTGTAAATAAGGTATTTACAAATATATCTAACACATTTATAGATAATTATGCAATGGAATATTGTGATGTTTACAATCAAACTAACTTTTTACAATATTTTGGATCAAATGCAAGTTCAATTATTGTTGGAAATTATAATTTCACTGAAAACATTCCCTCTAAATTTGATTTAAGGGATTATGGTTTTGTTACTGGTGTCAAAGACCAGAAAGATGGAGGTAATTGTTGGGCATTTGCTGTTTTATCTTCACTTGAGTCCTGTATTTTAAAAGCAGGTGGAGATGCATATGACTTTTCAGAGGAAAACATTAAAAATCTAATGGCATTTTATTCAGATTATGGATGGATAAGTTATGGGGATATAAATGAACCTAATGAAGGTGGAACTGAACTTATGGCTATCTCTTACCTTGTTAACTGGTTAGGTCCTATTCTTGAGATTGATGATCCATATGATGATTACAGTGCACTGTCTTATGTTAGCAAAAGCAGTATCCTACATGTGCAGAATATTTACTTCATAGCTCCAAGAAATAATTATACTGATAACAATAAAATCAAAAGTGCAGTCTATAATTATGGTGGAGTATTTGTTTCAATGTATTTAGAGGATACTAGTTCTTATTATAACTACAATAAAGATTCTTACTATTATTATGGAAAGAAGGAGTCTATAAACCATGAAGTCTGTATTGTTGGTTGGGATGATACTTACAGCAGGAATAATTTTGCAAAAACTGCTCCTGGGGATGGGGCATGGATTGTAAAAAATAGTTGGGGAGACTATTGGGGAGATAAAGGATACTTTTATGTTTCATATTATGATACTTTATTTGCAGAGTTACATGAGCAGACTGCATTTACATTTATCTTTAATGATTCCACTTGTTATAATAAGGTTTATCAGCATGACTCATCAGGTATGACCGACTGGTTTTTAACAGGTAAAAAAACAATTTGGTATGAAAATATTTATAAATCAACTGGTAATGACACTATTTCTGCATTTTCAACCTTCTTTAATGGTACAACTTCTTACACTGCATACATTTATGTAAATGAAAAACTTGTAAGTACACAATTAGGTAAAAGTGAGGGAGGTTATTACACCATTAGATTAAACAATCCGGTACCTGTTAATGAAAATGATAAATTTATTATAAGGCTTAAAATATCTTCAAATTCTATGGCGATTTTCCCAATACAGGACAAGTCAATTGCAAGACAAGCTCCTATAAAAGGAGTTTCCTACTTCAGTTATGATGGTAAAAAATGGACAGATCTTGCAACATATGAGATAGATTTACTTGATAAATATGGCCATTGGTATGAAGGTCAGGTGGCTGTCTTAAAGGTCTTCACCGTTGGAAGAGCAGCTGCAATAATTAGTTGTGAAAATATATCTATGGTCTATAAGGATTCATCTAAAATATACATTAAACTAACTGATAATGAATCAAATGTCCTTTCTAATCAATATATTGATGTAATTGCCTCTGGCAAGACATATTCTGTATTAACAGATGAATTTGGTATTGGATCTATTGAGATGAATTTTATTCCAACAGGACTCAATAAAGTCACCTTATCATTTAATGGTAATGAAATATTCGCTCCATGTAAATACTTTGTTTATGTAAATGTAACTAAATCAGTGTTAAGTTTATATTCTTCTGATTTTACTAAATACTATAAAAACGGAACAAAACTTAAAGTACAGTTAATAGATCAATTTAATAATATAGTGGCAAATCATAATCTTACTGTTACAATTAATGGTATAAATTATTCAAAATCATATAAAATAACATCAGATAATTATGGTAATGCTTATTTATTTATAGATCAGGATTCTGGCGTATATGATGCTACAATAAGTTTTACAGGAAGTGCATTATATAATGCTTCAAAATCAATCATTACACACTTTGAAGTTTTAAAGGTATCAGCAAAAATTATCACATCATCTGTTGTAAAATATTATAAGGACTCTACAAAACTTAAAGTACAGTTAGTTAATCAGTTTAATCAATCAATTATTAATCAGGACTTTAATTTCAGTATTGGTGGTAAGAAATATCAATTTACCACTAATTCTAATGGTTATGCGCTAATTTCACTTAATCAAAATGCGAGAGTCTATTCTGGAAGAATTTATATTACAGGCTCTAAAGCTATTGCTTCTACCAGTAAAAAAGTTAGTGTAAATATTAAAAAAATACCTACTAAAATCAAATTAATGTCTACTAAACTTAAAAGATATAAATATTTACAGATTAAAGCAATGAATACACATACCAATAAAGTCATTAAATCTCTTAAATTAAAAATCAGAATAAATGGTAAAATATATACAAGAAAAACTAATGCTAAGGGTATCTGTAAATTGTATATTTCATTTAAACCAAAAACTTATAAAATAACTGTTTCTGTTGTAGATACAAATTATAAATCTAATAAGATTTCTTCTAAAATAAGGGTAGTTTAGATTAAACATTAGTGTTGTTAAACAGTTTAAATAGGGTTTTATAATTTTTTTTTTTTTTATCAAATG
>CAYQMW010000142.1:0-5114 GCA_964418715.1 uncultured Methanobrevibacter sp.
CCGCGGGTTCAATTCCCGTCGGGCCAGTTTTTCTTGTTTTTTTATTATAAATTTTATCAATTTTTTCAATAATCTTTATCAATATGGAGGAAATTAATTTGAAATTGGATATCCAAAAACATGATTTAGTTCCTAAACATGAAATTTTAAATGATGATGAAAAAGAAGAATTTATTAAAAATTTAGATTATGATAAAGAAAATCTTCCTAAAATTCTTATAAAAGATCCTGTAGCAAAAGATATTGATGCTAAAGAGGGAGATATTCTTAGAATTACTCGTGAGAGTCAAACTGCTGGAACTTTTGAAACCTATCGTTTGGTTGTAGATAGAGAAGCAGACTAAATTTAAAAATATTGATAAATAATTGTAAGTAAAAACTGATTTTTAATTATTTTTTAGTTTAGTGGATTTAAATAAAGAGTATTTGTCCATATTTTATTTTAAACTAATATGCTTACATTTTAATCATTTTATTAGATTTGTATTAGTTATTATGAAATTAGATTATTTCTTGTTAATTAATCATAATTATTTAATTAAATTAATTAACTGATTAAATAATTAATTTAGACACTATTTATTATAAATTAATAATAGTTTAGTTAGTTATTATAAATGTTAGCTTAATTATTAGTTATATTAGTAATTTCTTAGTTGTTTTATTAGCTATTTCATTATAATATATACACTCGAATGAGTTTATCAATTCTTCAAAATTATGTTTTATTGACTAATGATAAAAAATTCAAAATTAAAATTTAAAATTCAAATTTCTACTTTAAAAAAATTTATTAAAATTAGCTTTAAAGCTATCAAGTTAAACTTTATATTTTTAATTAAAAATTATTAAGCTATGGAGGAAGTCCATGACAGAAAAGACATGGGATTTGGTTGATGCGTTTTTTGATAAATATGATCTTGTAGACCATCATATTAAATCATACAACGATTTTGTAAGTAAACGTATACAAAATATTATAGAATTTACAGACGAAATAAGTTTAGAAAATGGAAAGTATAAGGTATGTACCGGAAAATTAACCATTAAAAAACCTTTTACTAAAGAGGCAGATGGTTCTAAAACTGATATTTTCCCAACAGAAGCTAGACTTAGAAATTTAAATTATTCAGCACATATGTTTTTAGAAATGGCATTAGATGAAGAAGGCCAACCTGAATCTGAATTTGAAAATGTGTATATTGGTGAATTACCTTTTATTCTTAAATCTTAAATATGTCATTTATACTGTTTGGATAAAGAACAATTATTTAATGAAGGTGAAGATACTCAGGACCCTGGTGGATACTTTATTGTAAATGGTTCTGAAAGGGCTGTTGTTACAATGGAGGAAATCGCTCCTAACAAAATCATCTTAGAACGTATGGGTGAAGTTGAAGATAGACATGCTAAAGCTATAGTCACTTCTATTAAAAGTGGTTTTAGAGCAAGAATTTCTCTTGAATATAAAAAACCTAGAAAAAGCGGTGTATTTTTAAGAATTTCATTCCCATATGTACCTGGTGAAATTCCTCTTGTAATCCTTTTACGTGCTTTAGGTTTATCTACAGATCAGGAAATCATCACTGCAATCAGTAATGATTTCAACTTCCAAATGATGATTGCAGATGATATTCAAGTATCTGAAGCTAACCTTAACCTTGACAAAAGTGAAATGGAAGGTATGACTGAGGAAGAACGTAGGGAATATCTTCGTTTAGCTGCAGTTAAATATATCGGTAATCGTGTAGCAAAAGGTATGACTAGCGAGTACCGTGTTAAACGTGCTGAAGATGTTATAGACAGATACTTACTCCCTCATATGGGTATTGAAGAAGATAAACGTCACTCCAAAGCAATATACTTAGCTGAAATGACTGAAATGTTACTTCAGGTTATTGATGAACAACGTGAACCTCACGATAAGGATCATTATACCAACAAAAGACTTAGAGTATCTGGAGATTTAATGGAAGATTTATTCAGAGTTGCATTTACTTCCCTTACTCGTGATATGAGTTATCAGTTAGAGCGAAGTATTTCTCGTGGTAAAGAATTGTCCATTAAACAGGCAGTTAGAAGTGATGTTTTAACTGAAAACATTAAACATGCAATTGCAACTGGTAATTGGGTAGGTGGAAGAGCTGGTGTAAGTCAGCTTTTAGATAGGACCTCATATATGGGTACTTTATCTCACCTTAGACGTGTTGTATCTCCTCTTACAAGAAGTCAACCTCACTTTGAAGCAAGAGATTTGCACCCAACTCAATTTGGTAAAATATGTCCTAACGAAACTCCAGAGGGACCAAACTGTGGTTTGGTTAAAAACTTAGCATTAATGTGTAAAATCTCTGAAGGAAGTGACACTCCAAAAATCATTGAAACTATTAGGTCTATGGGTGTTTTAAATGATAATTTGGAAGGTGCAAAAGTTTACTTCAATGGTGAACTTATTGATTACTGTGAAAATCCAGAAGAATTTACTCTTGATATAAGACAAAAAAGAAGAAAAGGCGAGATTTCCTCTGAGGTAAATATTACCTATTATGATGATACTAATGAGGTATATATCTTTGATGATCCTGGTCGTGCAAGAAGACCTGTAATTATTGTTGAAAATGGTGAACCTCTTTTAACTGAAAACCATCTTGAAAAGGTTTCAAAAGGAGAATATACCTGGGATGATTTAATTGAAGAAGGTCTTATTGAATATTTAGATGCTGAAGAAGAGGAAAACTCTTATATTGCAATGACCTTAGATGATTTAAATCCGGATCACACTCACTTGGAAATTGACCCTGCAACTATGCTTGGTATCTGTGCTGGTATTATTCCATTTTCAGACCATAACTCCTCTCCAAGGAACACTATGGAATCTGGTATGACAAAACAGGCATTAGGTTTATATGTATCTAACTACGGTTTACGTACAGATACAAGGGCACACTTATTACATCACCCTCAAAAACCTATTGTAAAAACACGTATTATTGATTCAACTGAATATGATGAGCGACCTTCTGGTCAAAACTTCGTTGTAGCACTTATGAGTTATGAAGGATATAACATGGAAGATGCTATGGTATTAAACAAATCCTCACTTGAAAGAGGTCTTGGTCGTAGTAGTTTCTTCAGATCTTATGATACTTCAGAGAAAAAATATCCTGGTGGACAGGAAGATAAATTTGAAATTCCATCTAAAAGTGTCAAAGGTTACAGATCTGATGCAGCTTACAGACACTTAGATGACAGCGGTATTGTTAATCCTGAAAGTGTTGTAAAATCCGGTGATGTACTTATTGGTAAAACTTCACCTCCAAGATTCTTAGAGGAAATTGATGAATTTGGTGCAAGCACTGAAAAACGTAGAGAAACTTCAGTAACAGTACGTCACGGTGAGAAAGGTATTGTTGATGCAGTACTCTTAACTGAAACTGTAGAGGGAAGTCGTCTTGCTAAAATCCGTGTTCGTGATACAAGACAACCTGAGTTTGGTGATAAATTCGCATCAAGACACGGTCAGAAAGGTGTTGTCGGTCTTATCTTATCTCAGGAAGATATTCCATTTACAGAAGATGGTGTTGTACCAGATATTATTGTAAATCCTCACGCTATTCCATCAAGGATGTCTGTTGGACAGGTACTTGAAATGGTAGCAGGTAAAGCAGGATGTTTAAGTGGTAAACGTATTGATGGTACTCCATTTAATACTGAAATTGAGAAAAACATTAAACAAACCTTATTGGACTATGGATTTGAATCTGCAGGATGTGAATCTTTATACAGTGGAGTAACTGGTGAGAGAATAGAAGCAGAAATCTTTGTAGGAGTTGCATTCTATCAGAAATTACACCACATGACTTCTGATAAAGTTTATGCTCGTTCAAGAGGTCCTGTACAAGTACTTACACGTCAACCTACTGAAGGTAGAGCACGTGAAGGTGGTTTAAGATTTGGTGAAATGGAAAGAGATTGTCTTATTGCTCACGGTGCAGCACTTGCACTTAAAGAAAGATTACTTGATGAATCAGATATATTTGAAGCTATTGTCTGTAGTAATTGTGGTATGTTGGCAGTATATGATAAAAGAAGAGACAAAACATATTGTCCTATTTGTGGAGATTCTGAAACATATCCAATTGAAATCTCTTATGCATTTAAATTATTACTTGACGAACTTAAAAGTTTATGTATATTCCCTAAATTGGTCTTACAAGATAAAGTTTAGGGTTGATGAATTAAAATTTTATTAAGGAGCCAATAAATTGAGCGATAAAGGAATTATTAAAAAAGTTAAACAAATTGACTTTGGATTAATGTCTCCAGAAGAAATCAGGAAAATGTCTGTAGTTAAAATTGAAACTCCAGATACTTTTGGTGATGATGGTTATCCAATTGAAAATGGTTTAATGGATCGTCATTTAGGTGTTATTGACCCAAGTTTAAAATGTCGTACCTGTGGATTTAGAGGTGGAGACTGTCAGGGTCACTTTGGAAGTATAGATCTTGCAAGACCAGTTATGCATGTAGGTTTTGGAAATACTATTCACAAAATATTACGTGCAACATGTAATGAATGTGGACGTATTCTTTTAACTGAAGATGAAATTGAGGAATTCAGAGAAAAAATCGATTTCTGTAAAGAACATGAAGAAAACGTTAATGATGTAATTAAAGACTTATGGAAAGTTGCTAAAAACGATGTATGTCCTCATTGTGGAGCAGAACAAGAAAACATAGTTCTTGATAAACCAACCACTATTACTCAAGGGGATTATAAATTAACTGCAAGTGAAGTTAGAGAACGTCTTGAAAAAATCACAGACAGTGACTCTTATGTACTTGGAGTTGATCCTGCAGTAGCTCGTCCAGAATGGATGATTTTAACTGTATTACCTGTTCCCCCTGTAACAGTAAGACCATCAATTACCTTGGATACTGGGGAAAGGTCAGAAGATGATTTAACTCACAAACTTGTAGATATTTTAAGAATCAATCAAAGATTAATTGAAAATATGGATGCTGGTGCACCACAACTTATTGTTGAAGATTTATGGGAACTTTTACAATACCATGTAACTACTTACTTTGATAATGAAGCATCAGGGGTACCT
>CAYQMW010000143.1:0-4967 GCA_964418715.1 uncultured Methanobrevibacter sp.
TGTTCGGTTAATTATATGCTTTTTAAAGAGCATACATCCTTTATTATACTATAATATTTATTTTTAACTAATATATATGAATTACTATCTAAAATCCACAGTCAAGCCAAAAAATTTTGCAGTTTTTTTATATTTTTAACACAACATATATAAAAAAGACCAAATATAATTAAAAAAAATGTATAAAATGAGAAAAATTAAAAATAAAATTAAATATATATATAAAATAATTTATTAACTGAATTATTTACAAAAAACAATTCAAAAACATAGTTATTTCAACGCTTTGATAAAACTTTAAACATATTTTGAATATTTAAACAAAAAAACAAAAGTTTTTAACAATATATTCAAATCAACAAAAAAATACTATATGGTGAAAATTATGAAAAAGGGAATATTAATTTTATTCTTAACTATTTGTGTATTATTTATGCTTTCTAGTGTGTGCTAGTGAGCTAGATGACTCTAATGTAAATAGTGTGGATGGGAATCAAATCGGTGTTAAATCCTCTCAAGAGGATAATTCACAAATATCCTTAGAAAATGATAATGGGGATTCAATGTATTCTCAACAAGAATCATCCGAAATTGATGATGGGGTTGGTAATGTCTTATCAGAAGATACCATTTTGGGTAAATCTGATGATGGGGAGATTCCTAGTTATAATATCGCGAAGGAGGGAGATTATGAATTATCATCAGAAATTGATGATGGGGTTGATAAGGACTTATCCGAAGACACCATTGTGGGCAAATCTAATGATGAGGATATTCTCGGTTATAATATCGCGAAGTATTGGGATTATGAATTGATTAAAACTCCAAAGAATTATGGGGATAATGAAATTATTTTAAAAGTAGTTGAAGAAAAAAGCAGGAATCCCATACCGGATGTAGAGGTTAATTTTTTCTGGAATAATAATCGTAAAAGTGGAATAACAAATTCCGATGGTGAAGTTAGTTATATTGTTCCATTTGTCTACGGAACACATGAAATAACAATATCTATAACTGATAAAATTGAGGGTGATAATCGTATTAGCTATAATTATCATGGTGCAGGATGTGCAGATCTAAAACTTTCAATTGGTGGAAAAGATATTCCTACTAAATTGACAACATCCTATCCATCAGGAAAATACTTCCAAGCAAAATTAGTCGATTATAATCATAATAAAGCTTTAAAGGGTGTTAAACTTCTTTTAAAAATATACACAGGTAAAACTTACAAAACTGTGACTCTTACTACGGATTTAAATGGTGTTGTGAAGTATGAGTTATATAAATTGAGTGTTGGCAGTCATAAGATGGTTGTTAGTATTAAAGATACTAATCAGTTTAAAGCAAATTCTAAAACCAGTTCAATTAAAATTTCCAAACCAGCATTAAAAGTTTCCGCTCCAAATGTAAGGAATATCATTAAAAAAGGTGTTTTTAAAGTAACAGTTAAAAATAAAAAATTTGGAAATCTTATGAAAGGAAAAACATATGCAATAAAAACAGACAGTAAAGGTATTGTTAGCTTAAAAACAAAATCTCTAAAAATAGGTTCATATAATGTTGTTGTTTCCATTAAAGGCAATTCAAATTATAAATCAGCATCACTAAAAAGTAAAATCACTATGGTCAAAAGCAAAATTAAAACTAAATTTACTCCCGAGGGTCCAGCAGGTCATATTGCGGATTATCTTTATCCGGGAGGAATATTTGCCGGAATTAAGATATATCCTAAACTAACTGGGGCGGACGGTAAGGTTTTAAAAAAGAAAATCACTGTTAAAACTGCTTATAGAACAATTACCGGAAAATCTGGTGACGGTTTTGTTTTATCCAAAGATGAATATTATGATGGTAAAGCAACAATTATCTTTGCTGAAGACAATTACTATTGTGGCACAAAATTTGTTTATACGTTTTAATTGAGGAACCAATTTTTCCTCATCTTCTTTTTTTTTTAAAATTTTTCAATCATGATGAACTTAATGTTTTAAGGCTTAGCATAGCTTTAAACATGGATTATTAAATTATTAAAAAATAAGAATTGAATCATTTAATAATTATCAATCCTTTATAAATGAAGCTCTGAAAAAGCTCAAAAAATAGGCTCTTAAATCAGTCTTTTTATCACTATCGTTCATATATTACAAGCTCCTCTTTTTGAATTCTTTTAACATCTTTGAAAGCGGGCTAGTGAAAAAACAGATTATAAAAAAATAAGAACAATAATTAATATTTTCTAAGATCTTAAGGGCAACTTTCATTAAATCAATACTTATTCTATTTTTAAAAATAAAAAGAGAAGACTGTTAATAAACAGTCGATTTAATTTATAATAAAATAGTACTAAGTCCTCCAAAGTAGGATAAGTAGACTAAGTATCCAGAAATTGCTATCATAATTACCCACATAATAGGGCTCCATTCAAATACTTTTTTACCATCTAATATAGCTGCAGGGATTAGATTAAATAATGCAAGGAATCCATTTACTGAAAATCCTAAATAGAATATATTTGCAAGATAAATTAATGTGCTTTTGCCTAATGGAGCAAAGATACTAAACTTCATTAAACAAAGTAAAAAGATTAAAGCAAGAATTATATTGGTAAGTGGACCTACAATTGATATAATACCATTTTCTTTTTTGGTCATTGTGTCTCCATATATATAAACTGCTCCTGGAGCAGCGAATATGAAGCCGAAAAATGAACTAATAAGAGCAATTATTAAACCTGGTGGCCATAATTTGAATTCTGCCCAGTAATCATAATGAAGAGCTGCGAATTTATGTGCAAGTTCATGTAATATAAACCCTAAACCTACTCCAATCATTACTATAGGCAGGATAAAAACAAATGCCTCCGTATTTTTATTTGAGTAAAGAATAGCAAAACCTAAGGATATTACTATAAATGCTATTATAAGGTCTGTTATTTCTTTTCTTGTAATTTTAAACATAGTTCAATATATATGTTTTAAACTTATATATCTTTTTCTAATGATTAACTAAGCTAAATTTCAAATATTTTAAGAAAATTTTAAAAATTATATAATCTATACTAATAACTATAACCGAATTAAATTATTTTCATTAAGGAGATAAAAATGACAGATTATCAAAGTCCAAGTTCAATGCATACGTCTAATTTGATTAAAAAAACAGAAGAGAAAGGTTATGATGGGATTCTATCAGTTAATCTAAGTAATATTAAATATTTATCAGGTTATGAAACTACCAGTTTTGCATTCTGTGTATTTAGTGAAAATCCTGTTGTATACACCAGTTCTCTTGATATGGAAAATGCCAAATTACATTCTCACATTGAAGTTAGGGAATTTGAATCAGTATCAAAACTTGTTGATGATTTGTTTGATGAAGGGCTTGTTAATCTTGCAATTGAAGACAGTTTGTCCATTGGTTTATATGAAAAATTATCTAATAAGTTTCAGGGAAAACTTAATCTCACAATCGATTCTATACTGGAAGATGAAAGGATGATTAAAACATATGATGAGACGGTTAAAATCCAAGAGGCAACTAAAATTGCTCAAAAGGCATTTAGTGAAGTGGATGTTTTAAAGCAGTATGCTCATGGTAGAAGTGAATGGGAATTATCCTATGAACTAGGCAGATTAATGAGAAAATACGGTGCAGAATCTGAGTCTTTTGATACTATTGTTGCAACAGGTCCAAATTCATCTCTTCCACATTCAACTCCTCGCCACAGGGAACTGGAAACTCCAATACTCATTGACTGGGGTGCTAAATATAAAGGATATTGTTCTGATAATACAAGAACAATTGTTTTCAGTGAAAAACAGGAAGAAATATTTAATATTGTTCTTGAAGCCCATGATAAAACTATAAAATCCATACGATCTGGTATGAAGGCCTGTGATGTGGACAAGGTGGCACGGGACATTATAACAGAATATGGTTACGCGGATAATTTTATTCATAGTACTGGTCATAGTCTAGGTTTGGATATTCATGAAAAACCTAATGTTTCCACAAGGGATGAAACTGTACTTCAGGATAATATGTTTATAACTGTTGAACCTGGAATATATCTTGAAGGAGAATTCGGTGTTAGAATAGAGGATACTGTAATGATTAAAAACAAAGCACATGTAATTGGTGATTTGCCTCAAATCCTTAATTAAAAGTTATTTTTCTTATTTTATTAATTTATTTTAATTTATTTAATAATTTTTAATTGTTTAAAAAAAGTAAAAGGGAGTATAATTATTAAATAACCCTATTTAAGCCTAAATATATTTTATTTTTCTTATAAATAGTGTCTACTACACTATTCCATTCTTCAATACTGATAGGTCCTTTGTGTGGAACGTATTTATCAAGGGAAGCTTCATTTATATTTAAAATATCAGATAATATATGTGCAAGGGTTCTTCCAGTTAATGATAAACTGTAAGGATCATAACCGGTAACTCTTACAACCCATAAATCCTCTTTAAGTCCTCGAGCATATTCTTTTTTAAGTGAATTAAACCATGAAACAATAACATTGCCTTCCTGGTCAATACCATCTCCAATGGAGAGATAATAATCTTCACCTGTAAATTCAACAGTTTCCATAACTTTGTCTAAATGTTCATTAGGGTCAAGATCTAGTTCAAATTCCAGATAGTCTTTTATTTTATTTTCAATTTCTTTAATATTTTTAAAGTATCCTAATGGTTCTATTCTGTCTGGATTAATGTCGCATAAATCATAGATTAAATCCTCATCAACATCACATATTTCATAGCCTTCAAGTTTATGTGATTTATATTCTTTAAAATCAATACAGTAACTTTCTAAATCTTCTTTATTTAAATACCATAAAACTTGTACTTTTTTAATCATCTCATCACCAGTATTACGACTTTTCCCTTTATTTCTTTAAATGAAATATGCTTAATTCTACTATATTTTTGATTTTATTAATATTTTATCTATAG
>CAYQMW010000144.1:0-4796 GCA_964418715.1 uncultured Methanobrevibacter sp.
ATGACTGAAGAGTGGACACATTATTGAGGAGAGTAAAATTATTATATTCACTATAAATATTATAAGAATATGGAAACCGTATTCCAATAAAAAAAAAAAAAATTATAAATTTTTATAAAGGAGATATTTTATGTCCTATGTAGATGATGTTATTGCTAAAATTACTAAAGAAAATCCTGGTGAACCTGAGTTTCACCAAACTTTAAATGAAGTTTTAAAATCTATTGAAGTAGCAGTAGAAGAAAATGAAGACGTCTATAGACAAGACGCATTATTAGAAAGATTATCTAATCCTGAAAGACAAATTAAATTTAGAGTTCCTTGGGTAGATGACGAAGGACAAGTACAAGTTAACACTGGATACAGAGTACAATTCAACAGTGCAATTGGACCATACAAAGGTGGTCTCCGTTTCCACCCATCAGTAAACTTAGGAATTATTAAATTTTTAGGATTTGAACAAATTTTCAAAAACTCTTTAACTGGCCTTCCAATTGGTGGAGGTAAAGGTGGATCTAACTTTGATCCTAAAGGTAAATCCGACCGTGAAGTTATGAAATTCTGTCAAAGTTTTATGACTGAATTATACAGGCATATTGGAGCAGACCAAGATGTACCTGCAGGAGATATTGGTGTAGGTGGTAGAGAGATTGGTTACTTATATGGTCAATACAAAAGAATCACCAAAAATTATGAAGGTGTATTAACTGGTAAAGGTTTAACCTTTGGTGGATCATTAGCAAGAACTGAAGCTACCGGTTATGGATTATTATACTTTACTAATGAAATATTAAAAGCTAACAATGAAACTATTGAAGGAAAAGATATTATTGTATCTGGTTCTGGAAATGTAGCTATTTATGCAATTGAAAAAGCTAAACAATTAGGCGGAAACCCTATTACTGCAACTGATTCTACTGGTTGGGTATATGATTCTGAAGGTATTGATTTAGAATTACTCAAAGAAATCAAAGAAGTAAAAAGAGGAAGAATGTCTGATTATGCAGCTGAAAGATCTTCTGCAGAATATCATGAAGGTAAAGGTGTATGGACTGTTGATGGAGATATTGCTCTTCCATGTGCAACTCAAAACGAATTAGGTATTGAAGATGCAAAAGCATTAGTAGATAATGGTGTTTTCTGTGTATCAGAAGGTGCAAACATGCCAACTACTCTTGAAGCAACTGATTACTTAATGGACAATGGTGTTTTATTCGGACCTGCAAAAGCTGCAAATGCTGGTGGAGTAGCTGTTTCTGCACTTGAAATGAGTCAAAACTCAGAAAGATTACACTGGACCTTTGAAGAAGTAGATACCAGACTCCAAAACATTATGAAAGATATCTTTAAACAAGCTGATGATGCTTCTAAAAGATATGATGCAGAGAAAAACTATGTTATGGGTGCTAACATAGCTGGTTTCGAACGTGTAGCTGAAGCTATGCAATCACAAGGAATCGTATAGATTTCTTTTCTTTTTTTCTTTTTGAAGAGTCATAAACTCTTCTTTTTTACTATTTTTCACAAATATTATTATTTTAAACTCATTAAAGTTTATATGATTACATTAAGTACAAAATTAATAAGTTGATATACAATTTTCTTTAAAAACTATTTTAGAATAATCTAATTTTTATCAAAGATTGATTATTATATATTTAATTAATAATTTCATGTCAAATTCAAACATGAAATACATTAAATTATATTAATTTCACAGTCAATAATTTTATAAGATATCTTTATCCACATGTTTATATTTAATATAAATTTCATTTTAATAACATATTATAAAAATCATATAAAAATCAAGTTCTACTTATATATGTACATAATGGAAAAATATTTTTACTTAAAATAATAATAAGAATGATTAATAATAATCTGAAAAATAAAATTATCTTAATAAAATAAATTTTTTTAGGAGGTAAAATATGAAATATGATTTTGACTCTATAATTAATCGCAAAAATACCAATTCTCTCAAATGGGATTTGTTTGAAGCAGATGTACCTATGTGGGTTGCAGAGATGGATTTTAAAGTAGCTCCTGAAATTCAACAAGCACTTCAATTAAAAATTGATGAAGGTATATATGGATATGGCCTTATTCCTGATGAATGGTATAATGCATATATTAATTGGTGGAAACAATATGATTTTAATATTGATAAAGATTGGTTAAAATTTACAAACTCTGTAATGCCAGCAATATCCACCATCATTCGTGAACTTAGCCAAGAAAATCATAAAATCTTAATTCAAACACCTGTTTATCATATATTCTTTAAAGTCATAAAAGATAACAATAGAATAGTTGAAGAAAATAAGTTAAGATATTCTGATGGTCAATATAATATTGATTTTGATGATTTGGAAGAGAAATTTAAAGACACAGATGTTAAATTATTTATATTATGTAATCCACATAACCCTGTTGGAAAAATATTTTCTAAAGAAGACCTTAAAAAAATAGCGGAACTTGCTGATAAATATAATATACTTGTAGTATCTGATGAAATTCATTGTGATTTAACAGATCCAGATAAAAAATATACCCCATATGCTTCAGTTTCAGAACTTGCAAAAAACAACAGTATTAATTGTTTTTCACCTAGTAAAACATTTAATATTGCAGGGATTAAAACTGCAGCAGTATGTATACCAAATGAAAAATTGAGAGAAAGAATATTTACATCACTGGATATTGAAGGTGTAAGTGATGGAAATATATTTGCTATTTCCTCTGTAATAGCTGCATATAATGAAGGCAGAGATTGGCTTAAAGAGCTTAAAGAATATATTTATAATAATAAAATTTATTTAAAAGAATTTATAGAAAAAAAAATTCCAGATATAAAACTTATTGATTGTGAAGCAACCTATCTATTATGGCTAGACTGCAATGAATTAAATATTAATTCTCTTGATTTCAATGAGTTTTTATTGGAAAATACTGGTTTGATTATATCTCCAGGCAGACAATTTGGTGAAAATGGAGAAGGATTTTTAAGAATAAATATTGCATGTCCAAGAGCTCTATTAGAAGACGGTTTAAATAGATTAAAAAAAGGTTTTGAATTATATAAAGACGAATAAAGATCAATTATAATCAAAATAAGAAAAAATAAGAATGATCAAAACATTGATAGAAAGGTAATTAAAATAAAATAAAAATTTATTTAATTAAATCTTTAATATCCAATACAGGTGTATTATCCAACATATCTACGCCTTTAAATTTTATTTTATTTCCATTAATTTCTGTTATTTTAATATTTGAAACACCGATAGGATTTGGTCTATTTGGAGCATGTGTTGAAAATACACCCATTATAGGACCATCACCTTTAAATGGTACTTTTAATTCATAGCCATAACATTTGTTAAAATGGAAGAGAATCATATACTCTTCTCCAACCTCCATATCACAAATTCCTTCAAGATATTTTTCATTAAGTTCTATATACGCTTCATGATTATTGTTGGAATTTTTAGGCATATCTTCTTTATTTTTAAATTCTGTTTTAATATATCCAATGGGATGAAATATTATCTCATTATCCATTAAAATCACCTTTAAAGAAATAGATTAAAATTATAAAAGAAAAAGGAAAAACTAAAACTTCATACTTTCTAATATTTTACTTGTTTTATCTTTGTTGAACAGTTCCAATTTTACATAATCTTCATTATTAGAATAATCAACAGGAGATTCCTCCATTTCAATAAGATGTATAAACTCTGCCACACCTCCAACATCTTCCGGAGGATTATATTTTCCCTGACATTTACCTAAAATTGGAAAATTTTTACTGTAATCTTCGATTTTCTCTTCAAATAAAACAGAAATAACCCATTCATCATCAAAGTCATATAGATATATTATACCCGGATTATCAAAAATATCATCAATTATAACATTGTTTGAATTTCTAATATTTTCTGTTAGATCATCTTCCATGTTTTGATATGATGTTGAATTATTTTCAAATACAAATTCATAATCATGATAATTTTTAAAACCAAAGACAATTTGGATGATTTCATGAAGTTGATGTAGATTTATTCCTTGAGGAACAATAATTTCTCTAAAATTTTCTGGATCTGCAAAATTGATTATTGCATTAATTTTATATCCTGCCATATTAACCCTATTTACCTTTTAATAGTTATTTTATTTGTAACTGAAAGTTTACCATAAGTTGTTTTAATAGTATATTTACCTGTTTTATATTTATTTTTTAATTTTAATGTAGCTATACCTTTAGAGTTAGTTTTAATTCTATAGTTTTTACCTTTGAATGTAACTTTCACATATTTATTTTTAATAATTTTACCGCTTGAATTTAAAAGTTTAACTGTGTAAATAATTGGTTTAGATTGTTTTACAGCAATATTTTTAGTAACTATAGTTGATTTAATAGTGATTTTATTTGAAGTTTTAAATCCATTATACTGTGAAGTAATTGTATATGTTTTAGGAGCAAGATTAAATGTAAGAGATAAATAACCATTTTTATCTGTTTTAAGATTATAGGTGTGGCCATTTATCATGACTTTTACTTGAAGTATAGTTCCATAATTACCATAATCATCACAAACCCTAATCTTATATGGGGTTGTGGAACCATAATAGATACTTAAATCTTTACCGCCTGAAATTCTACTTACAACATTAATGGATTTAGTTAGAACTTCGGTAGTGTTTGGATTAATGACTTTTAATGTATAGGTTCCAGGATTAAGTTTAATATTTAAACTTAACTGAAATGACTATTGTTGATTAAACAATTG
>CAYQMW010000145.1:0-4688 GCA_964418715.1 uncultured Methanobrevibacter sp.
CAGCAAGAGGTATGGCAAAGGTTTTAACATGTAAAAGTGAATTAGAAGAATCTATTCAAGATATTAAAGATAATGCAGAAGATATTCGTACTGATGCGGTGGCTGAAAAAAAGGATGCTGTAGTAGTTGATACTACTGAATAGAATCTTTGAAATTTGTTTAAATAAATCTTAAAAAAATTTATTAATTGAATAAATCTTTAAACTTTTTATAATCAAAAATTTGATAAAAATAATATTTTCATATTTTAAGATTATAATAGTTTTTTAAATAATTAATTGTCCAATAAAAGTTTTAAAAATTAATTGTTACTAATAATTTATAAACATCTATTTTTATTTAATTTTAAGACTTTTAACTAATGGAGAATTAAGAAAAATAATTTTATTTTAGAGCCATGATTTATAAAATTGTTTATGATAAAAATACTCGTTTAAGAGTTCGTGTAGGTAGAGATATTTTTACCAGAGAA
Source organism: uncultured Methanobrevibacter sp. (assembly GCA_964418715.1). GTDB lineage: Archaea > Methanobacteriota > Methanobacteria > Methanobacteriales > Methanobacteriaceae > Methanarmilla. The sequence continues at coordinate 473 of CAYQMW010000145.1, forward strand.
GAAAGCTATGGCTTAAGTGAAACTTTGCTCCAATATGACTTTATTGATGAGGTAAAAATTTCACACAAAAATGGTAGTATTTTAATTTTATATAATGATTTTAAAAAGAAAAATGATATTTTAACTATCTTAGATAAAATCTCAAAAGAAGATCTTTTTGAAGCAAAAGCTACAGAGAAAATAAAATCACAAGAAATATCTAATGATTTTTTCATGAAACTGTCTAAAAAAATTATTAAAAGATATTTATTTAAAATTATTTTACCTATTCCATTAAGAAAAATAATGCTTCTTTACAATGCATCTCGTTTTATTTATAGGGGATTAGATAGTCTTACTAGTTTTAGAGCTGATGTTGCATTACTTGATGGAACAGCTATAGCGGCATCCCTTTATCATAGGAATTATAGTTCTGTTGGTTCTATGATGTTTTTATTATCTCTTTCAGATATGTTAGAAGATTATACAATGCAGAAAACTAAAAATACTTTAAAAAATAGTTTGGCATTAAATATTGATAATGTATGGTTAATTGAAAGTGATGATGAGGGCAATGAAACTGAAAGTTTATTCCCGTTATCTGAGATTAAAAAACATGATAAAATCAGAATTAGAACTGGTGCTATAATCCCTGTAGATGGTGTAATTGCTGATGGGGATGGAATGATTAACGAGTCTTCAATGACTGGTGAATCTCTTGCAGTACATAAAACTGTAGGTAGAGCTGTTCATGCAGGAACTGTTGTTGAAGAAGGATCTATTGCTGTTGAAGTTCTTTCTGTTAATGATGAAACCAGACTAAATAAAATCATTGATATGATAGAAGATTCTGAAGAGCTTAAAGCAAGTATTCAAAGTAAGGCAGAAAAATTAGCGGATTCAATTGTTCCTTACAGTTTACTTGCAACCGGATTAACTTATCTTATTACTGGAAACTCTATTAAAGCATTATCTGTATTGATGGTTGATTTTTCATGTGCTATTAAATTAACAACTCCTATTTCAGTTATATCTGCAATGAAAGAAGCATCTGATAATAGGATGATGGTTAAAGGTGGAAAACATCTTGAAGCATTTGCTAATGCTGATACTATTGTATTTGATAAAACTGGAACTTTGACCAATGCAAGTCCTGTTCTTGTAAATGTTATTCCATGTGGAAAATACTCTAAAGATGATGTTTTAAGAATTTCAGCATGTATTGAAGAACACTTTGCCCATAGTGTAGCTACAGCAATTGTTAATAAAGCTGCTGAAGAAGGATTATACCATGAAGAAGAACATAGTGAAGTTGAATACATAGTTGCTCATGGAATTTCTACTACCTATGATGGTGAAAAAGCTATCATTGGAAGTAGGCATTTCGTTGAAGAGGATGAAGGTGTAAAATTCACTAAAAAACAAGAGAAAATTATTAAAGAGAATGTTGATAAATATTCAGTAATTTATCTTGCAATTGGTGGAAAACTTCAGGGAATATTATGTATTGATGATCCTGTTCGTGATGAAGCAAGGGATGTTATTTTCAAACTTAAAGAATTGGGAATAACTAATATTGTCATGTTAACTGGAGACAGTGAAAATGCAGCAAGAACCATTGCTGAAGAATTGGATATAACAGAATATCAATCACAGGTTCTTCCAGAGGATAAAGCAAATATTATTCAAAAAATTAAAAATGAAGGCCATAATGTAATTATGGTTGGTGATGGAATAAATGATTCTCCTGCATTATCCGCTGCTGATGTTTCAGTTGCTATGAGAAATTCTTCTGATATTGCAAGAGAAGTAGCTGATATTTCTTTACTTTCTGATGATTTATATGATTTAATAACACTTAGAAAATTATCAATGGGTATGCTTGATAAAATCAATACGAATTACAGACATATAGTTATGTTTAATGGTAGTTTAATTGGTTTAGGTATAATGGGAGTAGTCACTCCAAGTACTTCTTCTTTACTCCATAATTTATCTACAATGTTATTTGGTTTTAAAAGTACCAAATCCGTATTAAATCAAGAATCTCAAGAAAAAACAGCATTGATTGAATCTTAAAATTTAAATTATTAAGGTTAATACCTTAATTTTTCTCTTTTTTTATTTTTATTGTATCTGTTTTATTTATTCTAACTTTTTATAGGTCTATTTTAATATAATATTTTTAATTAAATTTTATTAAATTACTTTTTAATACTTAATCTTCTATTCGTTTAATGACCTTTGCAGGAACTCCTCCTACAACAGTCATCTTATCAACATTTTTTGTAACAACTGCACCTGCTGCAATAATGGCACCATATCCTATTGTAACACCTGGAAGAATAACTGCAGATGATCCAATCCACACTTTATCTTCAATAACTATAGGTGATGGAATTAAATGGGATCTTGTTTCAGGGTCTTCACAATGATTTAATGTTGCAAGAACTACATTATGGCCTATTAATACATCGTCTCCAATGGTGATTCCACCCTGATCTTGGAATTTACATCCACTATTTATGAAAACATTTTTTCCCAGTTTGATATTTTTACCACAATCTGTATTAAATGGTGGAAATACTCTAAATTCCTCATCTACTTCATTTGAAATAAGTTTTCTAAAAAGTTCCCTATTTTCTTCAAAACTGTGAAATTTTGTGTTTATTTCTGTTGTAATCTTTTGAGCTTCAAGACTATAATAGTTTAATGTTTCAAGCATATCTTCATTTAACTCTTTACCACTTGCCATATATTCTCTAAACTCTTTAACATCCAATATGCTCATATTATCACATTTATTCATATTTTTTCATTCTAAATTGTATATCTCTTAATGTTGAAATAATTGGTATGAGTAAAAATAGATATATAAAATTTGAATTAAGATTAAAATCCAATAAATTAATCGCTACTGTTGATGCCATAATAATTAATAATGTGTGATGAATATATTTTTTCTCTTTAGCTCCAATCTCACTTTTAAGAAATCCTCTTTTATTGGCATAGGAAAACATTAATGAGAATATTATTATGGATAAAAGAATATTCAATCCAAATATCACTTCTGCAAGGAAAAATTGTGAATAGTTTCCAATTAATGATGTTGTAAATGGTATGAATGAAATTGTTGCTAGAAATAATATATTTAGCCATAAGTAAGGCAAATCTAATTTATCGATTTTAATAAATTCGTGGTGACAAATCCAAAATGAACTTAAAAGGAAAAAACTTACAAGTGTTATTCCTATTGTTGGAAGAATAGAATAGATAAAATTAACAAAACCCGCATTACTTGCTATTTCCATTTCAGGTAAGGCCATAGCAAAAATTAAAAGAGTCATGACCATTCCAAATATTCCATCGGTAAGAGCCATTATTCTTCCAGGATCTATATTTATATTGTATTGTAAACCCTTTTTAAAACGTTGAAAAAACTTAAGTTTTCTATTTTTATCTAAATCATTCATATTGGATTGATTATAGTTCTGTTTAAATTTTTTTAATTTTTCATCGTCTTTATTTATTTCAAGTTCTTTTATTTGATTTGCAATATCTTCTTGTAATTTTTCAAGTTCTAAATATTTTTTATATAAATCTTCTTCGTTAGAACTTCCATTTCCTTTTAATTTTTCATTTTTCGATTTAATAAAATCACCAGATAATTATTTTCAAATCTAATAAAAAAATATATTTTTATGAATACACAATATATTACTATATAACATATGATTATATTAAATAATTTATTATTAAATGAATTAAGTTGGATTGTTTTTAAATAATATAATAAATTTATAATAATTATTGATTTTTTAAATCCAATTAAATTTAAATTATAATGTTTAATTAAATTTAGTTATTTATTTAAGTTTTAAAGGGGGAATCTAATTGCTATCTAATGAGGAAATCCAGCAAACATGCATACATTTTAATCCTAAGTATGAAAATGGTTGTGATTATTATAATGGTCCTATTGATTGTGGAAATTGCAGTGAATATCAGGATAATAGATTAGATGAAGATGCATTAATGATTATGGGTTTGTTTTGATTCATTTAGGAATAGTTTAGAAATTTTTATAATATTTTTTTTTTTAAAATTTAGAAATATTTTCTTAGATAATTTTATAAATTTTTTTATAAATTTCTATTTTTTTAAATACATTTATATGCCAAATTCAAAAATTGCATTTTTAAAAATTTATATATAAAATTTTCAGTAATATTCAAGA
>CAYQMW010000146.1:0-4500 GCA_964418715.1 uncultured Methanobrevibacter sp.
CGATGCTTTAAACCCTGCTGCATTATTAGGTACTGCTGACTCAATGAACTTCGGTCCATTATCAGAAATTGTACCTACTGTATTAGACTCTTTAGCAAAAAGAGAAAAATAAATCTTATAACTTTAAGTTATAATGGTTGAAATTTAAAAAAATCAAACTAAAGAAATTAAATTAATAGGAATTAATCTTTTTGTGAATTTGGAGTTTAATCCTATTAATTTAAATAATCTTTAGATTAACAATAAGTATTATTAATTCAAAAATTTGAATTATTATTAACAATTATCCCAATATAATTTTCAATTAAATTATTATTTTAACTATAAAATTTTTTTTAATTTTTTTAATAAAAATTAAGGTTTCTTTAAAAAATTATTTTTTAATAATATTTTAACAATATATTTTAATAATCATAATCACATTAATTTTTAATTCATAACTAGTTTAAGGTGTTAAATTGATAGAAGCCATCTTAGAAAAGGTTGAAAATAGAGAAAAATTAAATAGAAATGAATTAATCCAATTATTTCAAATAGATGATGAGGAAAATTTAAAAAAATTATGTCATGTCGCATCTAAAATCCGAAGTGAAGAATCTGATGAGATTAAATTAACATCTACTATTCACCTTACAAATATATGCCAAGTTAGACCTAGATGCAAATATTGTGGATTTGCAACTAAAACATCATCAATTGGTTACTATGACGCTTTTTATAAATCTGATGAAGAGATACGTGAAGCAGCATTTTGTGTTGAAAAATCAGGTATTCCAAGAATAAGTTGTTCTGGAGGACATGGTTATAAAGGTAAACAAGCAGTTAATGCTGCAAGAATTGTTAAAGGGGAAACATCCCTTGAAATATTAGTTAATGTTGGTGCTGACTTAACAGAAGAATCTGTACATGAATTAAAAAAATATCATGCTGATACTGTTTGTTGTAACTTAGAAACAATAAATGAAGATGTTTTTAATTTTGTTAAACCTGGTGAAAAACTACAAGACCGTATAAATATATGTAGAATGGTATCTGATGCAGGAATTGGTTTATCATCTGGACTTTTAATAGGTATTGGAGAATCTTACGAAGATCGTGTAGATCATTTATTATTCCTTGGAACATTTGATAGTTTAGAAGAAATCCCTATTATGGGTTTTAATCCTTATGTTGACACTCCTATGGAAGATTATCCTCCATGTTCTATTGAAGAACAATTAAAAACAATAGCAATTACAAGGATTATGTATCCTCACATTAGAATTACAGTTCCAACTCCAACAATTGGTCCTAGAAATGTTGAACTTCCACTACTTGCAGGTGCAAATAATTTAGCAACAGTAATACCTGAAGACTATCCTTTAGTTGTTAAAGGAGTAGGTTCACCAGATTATGGTAACTTACATGAAGTTATTTCTGTAGTTGAAGATTTAGGCCTTGAAGTTCAACTTCACGCATAAATTATTTTTTAAATTATTGGTGATATAATGGCCTTTGAAGAAAGTATTAAAAAAGCTTCTCTAGAATCTTATGAAGGAACTCGTAAGGGAGATACTCTTAAAGAGATAGAAGAAATACAAAACTATATCAAAAATGCAAAAATTGTAGTTCCAAACAAAAATGGGATAAAAGTAGAAGTTATCAACAAGGTTTTAGAAAAGTTTGATATACCTCCTGCAGAATATTTACATGTAAATACTAATTATGCTGATTTTAGCAGAACTCCTGCAATCTCAAAGGCTATGATTGCTATAGATCAAAGTGATGCTGATTTAGTTATTGCAAGAGGTCGCTTAGGAATTCCCGGTTCAGGTTCCTTTTTAGTTTTTATGGATAATAAGTCAAGAATTTTAACTGCGGCCTCTTCCCCTTCCCATGTGATTCATAATGAATCTTTAGAAGATACTGTGTATAAAGAAACATTAGAAGCTTTAAAAAAAATTGGATTTGAAGAAAGTAAAGAATAATTGTTTTTGATAAAATGAAAAATGAAGATTATGATACTGGAATAAGTTCTGAAGTATATACAATAAAATCTAAAATTAAATTAATAGATATATTTAATTCAATAATTGATAAAAAATCAAACCAAATTTTAGATTTATTAAATAAATTATCTATCTCTAAAAATGATTCAATTGTTATAATTGGAACTTATTTTACAGGTATTGGTATAGGAAAAATTTTATCAAAAAACAAATACACAGACATTAAAATTATTGATATTTACCCACACCTTGAAGAGCTTATAGACACTGATATTGGAGGTGTTTCTGGTAATTCCAATATTAAATTTTCAAGTAATTTAGACTTAATTTACTCTGGAGATATTATTATTGATACAACAGGATTGGGAGGGATAAGTGAAGAGGAATCTAGTAAATTTAATCCCAAAGTGTTTATAATCGAAGATCCTATTGCTGAAGATAACGATAAACTTTTAAAAGAAAAAAATAACATATACAAAAGATTAGAATTAGTTAATTCTGAAAATCGTTATGTTCTAAAAACACTTGGATTAAATACAAAAACCTCTGGAACAATGACTTTAACTATTGATGTTTTAAGACAAACCATGGATAAAATTCTAAAAAAAGAAGGAGTGTTATATTGCTCATGCGAAATGAGATTTTTTGAAGAAATTATATTTAAAGAAAAAAATATAGAAAAATTCTTAAAAATAAGCAAATCTCCTGCAATTAAAGTTTCAACAATTTCATTATTTGAATGTGATGAGGAAATTGAAAAAGTTTTAGATAAACTCCAATCCAAAATTATAAAATTATAAAATTAAATATTATTTAATAATGGTGAAAAAATGTATGCTAAAGATATTTTTAATATTATAGATGAGTTAGTACCTAAAAAATTAGCCCTAGAAAATGATAGTATTGGTTATTTTGGAAAAACTTTTGAAAATTATGATGTTAAAAGTATTAAAATCATGATGGATTTATTACCAGAATATGATTTGAAATTTTCAAGTGATGATTTAATTATAGCACATCACCCCCCATTATTTTTACCAAAAACTCCAACCTATGTTGTTCATTCAAATTGGGATGCAATTGAAGGAGGAGCAAATGATGCACTTGCAAGTTATTTAGGTTTAAAGCCAGTATCCTCATTTAATCAAGAAACTAATATAGGCAGAGTTTGTTCTAGTTATAGAAGTTTAGATAAATTTTTACAAACAGTATGTTTAAAATTTGGTCCTGAGAATGTTCGATTAGTTAGTAGTGACGATCCAAATAAAATACTTAAAAAAATAGCTTTAATTTCAGGTTATGGATTAAGTAATAAAGAATTTATTAAATTAGCTAAAAACCGTTCTGTTGATGCACTTTTATCTGGAGATTTAAACCATTCCAATGCTATTTTAGCTAAAAAGTTAGGAGTAAATTTAATAGATATTTCACATCATATCCTTGAAATTCCAGGTTTAATTGCCCTTGCAGAGTTAATTAGAAATCATGAAGAAATAAATGTACCAATAGAAGTAATTGACACAGGTATTCCTTGGAAATACATTTCAACAGAATTTAAATTCTAATTTTAAAAAAAAAACAATATTTATAAGTTTTTAGTTGATCTATTTTTTAAAATTTTTAAAAAATAAACTGATTTTATTGTAAAATTTACAATTATTAAAATAACAATAATTATATTATTTATCATATGTTTAGAATTACAATTTATTTATGACTGCAATTTATTTATTATCCGCTATTATAGAAAAATATAGGTGTATATATGATTCAAGAGATGGAAAATAATTTAATTCCGAAAGGAAGTATAGATTTAGTAGGTTTTGGTAGATTAGGTTTAAGAACAGGTATTAATCTCCTCCAAATTCATAGAGGAGGACCTTCTAAAATCACTGTTATTGACGGGCAAAAAATATCTCCCCAAGATATAATCTTCTTATTGTATGGTGCTAAAATTGGAGAATATAAATCTAATTTTTTAGATGAACTTTGCACCCATCCAAAAGATTATAGGGAAGTTGTACCCATTACAGAAGATATTACAAAAGATAATATGGATTTAATTAGCGGAGATGTAGTTGTTATTGAAATAGCTGGTGGAAACACAATCCCTACAGCTGCAGAAATCATAAAACATGCTCATAAAAATGGTTCTAAGACCATATCCACTGCAGGAATTTTTGGCATTGGAGAAGAAGAGATTGTCGTGAAAGATATTTCAGAATTTGATGATTCTAATCCAGCAGTTAATGAGTTAAGAAAAGAAGGTATTGTAAAAGATCACTTAATCATAAGTACTGATAGATTTATTCGTGATAAGATACCAATTACTCCTTATGTTTTAGATGATATTTCAAATATCATTACAAAAGAAGCTTTAAAATTACTTATTGAAAAGAACAATGAAAAAGAATAAAAGAAAAAAAATAAATAAATAAAAGAAAAAATAAAAAGAAAAAAATAAAATAATATTAAAAATTAAAAATACTGTATTAATTCTTTTAAAATTAAT
>CAYQMW010000147.1:0-4434 GCA_964418715.1 uncultured Methanobrevibacter sp.
ATATTAATTTATATGTAATTTAATTGAAAATAAGTGGAAAACATACAATTATATTTAAATTCGTTTAATTATTATTCATTTTGAAACTTTTATATTCTAAAATAAAGGTGTAGTATATGTCAATTTAAATTTTTAGTTTGGTTTAAAAGATTATTTTAAATATCTTGATTTAATCATTAAAACTGCAAATATTTTATAAAAAAATATTTAAATGTTCATACTACATGGAAAATTATTACTTAATTTTAAACTTTTATTACTTGATTTAGGGTAAATTATATTTTCTTAATCAAACTCTTTTTTTATAGTAATTTGCCTAATTAAATTAATCGTGCTTTTGCACATTATAATACTAATAGAAACTTATGATAAATCATTATTAATTATCCTTTTGATTTATTTTAGCTAAAAATTCATTATATATTAATAATTACTTTATTAATAAATAATGAAATGTTTAAAATAGTCAAAGATTGGTTAGTTTATATAATCAAAAATTAATAGTGTTTTTGAGTTTTATTATTTATTAAATTTTTATATATTTAATTAAATTAAGCCGTAAAGGAGGCTTATTATGTCAAAAGGTGAAGAATTAACAACTACCAAATATCTCATCTATGCAGAAATTAATGCTAATGGGATAGTGGAAAAACCTGATGTTGTTGGTGCTGTATTCGGGCAAACTGAAGGACTTTTAAGTAATGATTTAGACTTAAGAGAACTTCAAAGAACTGGAAGAATAGGTAGAATACAGGTTATAATTCATTCTAATAGTGGTCGTGCTAAAGGGGAGATTGTAATTCCATCTAGTTTAGATAGAATTGAAACTGCTATTTTAGCTGCATCACTGGAAACAATAAACCGTGTTGGCCCTTGTGAAGCTAATATTATTGTTCACAGAGTTGAAGATGTTCGTGCTGTGAAACGTCAACAAGTGGTTGATCGTGCAAAAGAAATTTATAAAGGAATGATGGATTCTGTTGCTCCTGCAAGTATGCAAATGATTGAAGAAGTTAGGGAAGCTATGCGTGTTCACGAAATCTCTGAATTTGGTGATGAAAGACTTCCGGCTGGACCTAGTGTTCATACTTCAGATGCAATCATTGTTGTTGAAGGAAGAAACGATGTATTAAACCTTTTAAAATATGGAATTAAAAACACTGTAGCTGTTGAAGGTGTTAATGTTCCTAAAGCTATTGCAGATTTAACTAAAAAACGAACTGTAACTGCATTTGTTGATGGTGATCGTGGTGGAGAACTTATATTAAAAGAACTTATCCAGGTAGGAGATGTTGATTATGTAACTCGTGCTCCTGTTGGAAAAGAAGTTGAAGATCTTGAAAAAGATGAAGTAATTGACGCTTTAAGAGATAAAACTCCACTTGAACAATTCTTATCTACAACTAATATATTTGCAAATCAAGAAACTCCAAGGTCCAAACCTGTTAAGAAATCATCTAAACCATCAAAACGTGGACGTAATGGTTCTAACAAACGTATGAAATCATCCCGTCGTTATAATAAATATGATGATTATGATGCTGGAGGATTTGTTGAAGAGCCACCAGTTCCTATTGAGGAAGATGATGATGAAGTCAGTTTAATGAAAGATATGCTTAAAGAAATCGAAGGTACTGGTACCGGAGAAATCTTAGATAATGCATTAAACCTTATGAAAGAAGTAAATGTTGAATCTTTATTTGATGAAGTTCAAAATGTTGAAGACAATGCAGAAACTATTGTTTTTGATGGAATTGTCTCACAAAGATTAGTAGATGCTTCTTATAATAAAGGTATTAAAAACCTTGTTGCTTTTAAAGCAAGTAACATAGTTAAAAAACCACGTGACTTAAAAATTATAACTTTACACTAAATAAGGATTTTACTCCTTATTTATCTTTTTTTTATTATTTATCTTATCTACAACTATTTTTAGTTTTTATCTATCTTTTTTTGGATTATTTTTACCTTTTTTTTTAACAATATTTTTTTTTTAAGATATTGTCATTTTTTGATAAAAATTAAAAAAGTATTAAATATAATAAAAATATATTTTGGTATAACGAAGTAAATTTATATTTTATTTATATTTTAAATAAATTAAATTTATGAAATAATTTCATAATAAAAAAATAGTGATTATATGAGTAATTTTTCCCCCCAAAACAATATCTTCAAAGAAGCAGATAATAGTTCTACTATTCCTCTTCCACAATATGATAGTGAAGGTGAAAAGATTAGTATTCTTGAGATATTTGATTTTGAGGATATGTGTGAAGAGTATATTATTGATTTGGAAATTAGAAATTACTCTGAAAATACAATTAAAACATATAATGCTATTATTAACTCATTTTTATAATTCTTAAAAGGTGAAGAGGACTTATATGATGGTCGTAAATTCCTCAGATCATTTAAAAGATATATTCAACATTTAAAACGAGATAAAGATGTTTCACAAAATTATATTTATCTTGTAACAGTAAGTTTAAAGAAATTTTTAGAATTTAATAATATTTATTTTTTAAGTGAAGTTGAAACTCCTAAACGTACAAAGTCTCTTCCTAAATCATTAAATGAATATGAAGTAGAGTCTCTAATCGCTGCTGTTGATGAGGATAAGGATAAAACAGATCTTCAACGATTTACTAAAATGCGAAATAAAATTATCTTAACACTTCTCTACTCTTCAGGTTTACGTATTAGTGAACTTTTAAATTTAAAACAAAATGATATTGACTATAAAACCCGTACTATGAGAATACGTGGAAAAGGAGATAAGGACAGAATTGTCTTATTTGATGAGGATGCTTTAGCTTTATTAGAGGATTATATTAATCTTCGAGATGAGTCAAATAGTCTTTTAGTCTATAATAAAAATGGAGATAAATTATCCTCCCGTTATGTTGAGATTATGATTAAAAAATATGCAAAGCGTGCAGGAATTGAAAAAAAGGTCACACCCCACGTTTTAAGACACTCTTTTGCAACGCACCTGTTAAAACATGGTGTTGATATTAGGATTATTCAACAACTTTTAGGTCATGCCAGTTTATCAACCACTCAAATATATACAAGTGTTGATATGGAAACTGTTAAAGATATTTATGATAAAGCAAGAGGAGAATTAGAATAATTTTACTTGATTTAAATCAAGTTTAATCTAAATTTTCCATTTAATTAAAATAGTAATTTATTTAAATAGGAACTCTTTTTTATATATAAAAGTATCGAAAGATTTATATATAATAATATATAACCTTAATATGTATTTTAAGAAGAAAGATTTTATTTTTGACTGATTTTTTATGAAAGTTCTCGGAAATAGTTTGCATATAGCAAAATCTGGTAAATTAATAGCAAAAGGTAAACAAACTCCAATTGCAGGGGCTCTAGTTTTTGATTCTCAAAAAAAGAAAATTGGAAAAATTAATACTGTATTTGGACCAACAAAATCTCCTTACATATCAATAAACCTTTTTAAATCTGCAAATAAAGAAAAAGTCATGAAAAATCAAGGTGAAAAATTATTTGTTTCTACTGATAAAAAACGTAAACGGGGGAAAAACCACGGAAGAAGATCAACTAAAAGAAAGAATTAACAGAACCAGGAGGTCAAAACAGATTTCCCGTTCTGAAGTGGTTAATGATGGAACTACTGAAAAAGAAGAAATGCAACATGATGTCTTTGATATGGATAAACAAACATGTTGTCCTGAATGTGGATCTGACCAATTAATTGGGGATTACGAAAGAGCAGAAGTTGTATGTGCTAATTGTGGTCTTGTTATTGATGAAAATCTTGTAGATATGGGACCAGAATGGAGAGCATTTGATCATGAACAAAGAGATAAAAGAACTCGTGTAGGTGCTCCAATTACTTACACTATTCACGATAAAGGTTTAAGTACCATGATTGATTGGAGGAATAAGGATATTTATGGTAGAGATATTCCTGCAAGAAACAGAGCTCAATGGTATCGTTTAAGAAAATGGCAAAGGAAAATCAGAATTTCCGGTGCAACTGAAAGAAACCTTGCATTTGCATTAAGTGAATTGGATAGGGATTCTTCAAGATTAGGTCTTCCAAGAAGTGTAAGAGAATCTGCATCAGTTGTCTACAGAAGTGCTGTTGAAAATAAACTTATTCGTGGAAGAAGTATTGAAGGAGTTGTTGCCGCTTCATTATATGCTGCTTGTAGAAGATGTAAAGTTCCACGTACCTTAGATGAAATTGCAGAAGTTTCTCGTGTAACTAAAAAAGAAGTTGGTAGGACTTACAGATTCTTAACACGTGAATTAAATATTAAATTACCTCCTACTTCACCTGTTGATTATGTTCCAAGATTTGCAAGTGAATTAGGTTTATCTGGTGAAGTCCAATCTAAAGCTATTGATATTATTAACACAGCTATGGATAAAGGATTAACTTCT
>CAYQMW010000148.1:0-4375 GCA_964418715.1 uncultured Methanobrevibacter sp.
ATTTATACTTTCAATATTATATTCCTTTTTATATTAATAAATTTAAGTGATAAAAAAATAAAATTTTAAGAATTTAATATTCTCTGTCTAATTTTTTCATATAATTTTATTAAATTTATTATTTTCTTAATTTAAATTATATTTGATTTATATTAACAATATTTAGAAAATAAAATGGTTTATAGAAAAATTTATATAATGATTGGATTTAATACAAAATTATGAAAACTACATTTAATGTAAGTGATAAAACCAAAAAAATTTTAGATAATGCTTTAGATGAGGCAATATCTGTTGAAGAAGCAAATTATTTAATGAATTTAAAGGGATCAGAAATTTTCCCCCTTTTAGAGACTGCTGATTATCTAAGGCACGAATTGGTAGGAGATAATGTAAGCTTTGTAAATAATTGTAATATTAATTTCACTAATATCTGTAAGGTAAGATGTGGTTTCTGTGCTTTTGGTAAAGATAAAGATGATCCTGATTCTTATATTCAATCTGATGAAGAAATCATTAATAAAGGCCAAATTGCAGTAAATAAAGGAGCAACAGAATTTACATTAATGGGTGGAGTTTTGGAAGATGCTGATATAGATTATTACAAACATCTTCTTGAAATCTTAAAAGAGGAATTTCCAAAAATATCTATTCATGGTTTTTCACCTACAATGATTTATGATGCATGTCTTAATTCAAATATTTCAATTGCAGAGGGAGTAAAAATTCTTAAAAAAGCCGGATTGGATAGTCTTCCTGGAACTGCTGCTGAAATTTTAACAGACCGTTCAAGGTCTATAATTTGTCCAAATAAAGTATCAACTCAAGAATGGATAGATATTGTTACGGAAGTTCATAAACAAGGTATTTCAGGTTCAGCAACTATGATGTATGGTCATGTTGAAAAAATTGAAGAACGGGTAGAGACATTAAGAATTTTAAAAGAAATCCAAGAAGATACTCATGGTTTTACAGAATTTATTCCAATGACATTTATGCCCCAATTTTCTCCAATATTTCTCGAAGGTCAAAATGATTTAGGTGCAACAGGTATAGAGGACTTAAAACTTTATGCTACAAGTCGGTTAATGTTTAGAGATTTAATACCAAATATACAGGTTTCATGGGTAAAAATGGGTTTTAGATTTGCACAAATATCTCTCATGGCAGGTGCTAATGATTTAGGCGGAACTCTTGGTGGTGATGAGTTATCTGAAGCTAGTGGAGCTCCAGATGGTGTTGATGCATCTATTAAAGATTTGGTAAAATTAGTTAAGGAACTTGGAAGATATCCTGTTGAGAGAAACACATTCTACAGTGAATTTAAACCTATCGAATAGAGAATATACTTTTTTTATTTTTTAATAAATTTTTCATTAGTGATGTTTTTTATATAAATTCATATTACATTTAAATTTATAAATTGTAAAAATCAATATTATAATAATTTATTATATTTTGATAATGATTTATGATGAATGAAATGTATGGAATTAAAAATTAAATAATTATCACATTTTATGAAATTTAATTTTAAATCAATTTACTTAAATATTATATTTACGGGAGATATTATGGTAAATGAAAAAGATATAGATGCTGAAGTTGTTATTGTTGAAAATAAAGATCCATTAAATATGATGTTAGAAGAAGTTAAATCTATTGCTGATTATTACAATTTTGGAGATGTTAGATTTAAGGTAGATTTTGAGGATAATTATTTTCCAAATGTATTTGTTATACAAACTAATGAAGAGTTAACTGATGTAAGAATAAGGCAGTTAAATAGTTTGTTTAGAAGTAAATTAAATAAATTTTGTGATGAGTATGGTATTTTAAAATCTTTTGAATCTGTCAAATTTGAATTTGAATAAATGACCAATTCCATTTCTTAAAGATTTAACTTTTAAAAGTTAATAAAACTATTAATATATAATAAAATATATGAAACATTTACAATAATTTTTATAAAATTTTTCAAAGTTAAGTGAGTATTTATGATTAAGGTTGAAAATTTATCTAAAACATATAAATTATCAAATGATGATGAAGTTATTGGACTTAAAAACATTAATTTAGAAATTAATGAAGGGGAAATCCTTGGTATTATAGGAACAAGTGGTTCTGGAAAATCAACACTTTTAAGATGCCTTAGGGGTGTTGAAAAATTTGATGTAGGTACTATTAAAATTGATGATTTTGAGCTTAAAGCAGATGATAGTCAATATTATTATAATAAACTTAAACAAGCAACAGCTATTCATCTTCAAAGGAATTTTGGACTTTGGCCTGCAAGTTGTAGGGAAAATATCTTGAGAAAATTCTATGGAACTAAATACGAAGATGAAGCTTCAATTATTTTAGACCAGGCTGAAAAGGAGTTTGGTGAAGAGACAGATAAGATTTTGAAATTAGTTGGTTTATGGGAAAAACAAAATTATTCATCTACTATTATAAGTGGTGGAGAAAAACAAAGACTTATTATGGCTAGACAACTAGCTAAAAAACCAAAATTATTGCTTCTTGATGAACCTGCTACAATGGCTTGCCCTAGAACTAAACAATCAATCCTTGAAGCTGTTAAAAAAATCAATAATGAATTAGGTATAACAGTAGTTGTTGTTTCACATTTACCTGAAGTACAAAAATATTTGGCAGATCGTGTAGTACTTATGGAAGATGGTGAAATTGTTAAAATTAGTGATGATGTTAATCAGATTACTGATGAATTCTTAAGTGATATGGAAGAGGAATCTGATATAAAAATTATCTCTTCTGATGAAACTGTTATAAAAAGTGAAGGTATTAAAAAACGATACTTTGTATTAAATGAAGGTGAAAGTCTTAATATTGAAGATGCATCATTTGAAGTTAAAAAAAGAGATATTTTGACCTTACTTGGACCTAGTGGTGCAGGTAAAACAGTACTTTTACGTATATTAGATGGTCTTGATGATGCTGATGATGGTAAAGTCACCTATAAACTTGTAAAGGATGGTGAAGAGTTGTGGGTAGATATTCATCAACCTTCTCTCAATCGTATGGATATTAGACGTAAAGTTGGATTTATGTATCAGGAATTTGCACTACAACATTATGCAACAATAAGGGACCAGCTTGCAGCTAAACTTGGATATAAAAACAACCAGGTTGTTGAAAATGCTAAAAAAATTGCTGAAGAAGAAGGTTTATCTGATGAGATTTTAGATTCATTATATCTTTTAACAGATTTGACTGAAGCTGAAGCTAAAAATAGATTGGAACAAGCAGGTATTGTTCCTGAAATTTTAAATGACCTCTTCCCTAGATTTCCTGCAACTGCTGTTAAAGATGAAGTCAGTGATGTATTTGAAAAATTAGATCTTTCTCTTGATGTTCTTGATAGACGTTCATATGAGCTATCTGGTGGTCAAAAGGTACGTGCTATGTTGTCTCTTGTACTTGCAAGTAAACCGGATATTTTGCTTTTAGATGAGCCTTTTGGAGATCTCGACCCTAAAACCTTAAGGATAGTTTCAAATTCTCTTAAAAAACTATGTAAGGATTATGGAATCACTATTGTAATGGTTTCACATAATACTGAATTTATGAGGGAATTGTCTAATAGAGGTATATTTATGGATGATGGAGATCTTTTAGATGATAGTAGGGATATTGATGCTCTTGTTGATAATTTCATTGAATTCTGTCATGCAGACTATTTGATTGAAAATTCATAAATTTAATTTTTAATTTTAATTTTTTTATATTTTAATTTATTATTCATAAAAAATTATAAAGATATTATGTTTAAGAAAATATTAATTGCTAGTGACGGTTCGACTTCTGCTGATAAGGCTGTAGATTTGGGTATTGATATAGCAAGTAAATATAATGCAGATGTTGCAGCATTATATATTATTGACCCTATGGAATTTTCATATGTTGATGGAGATGATGATGGTGGAGTAGTTTTAGATAAAATTACAGCCAAAGGAAAAGAAAAAAATCTAACTGTAATAGAACACATTATTACTGCAAATCCAATTAATGATTTTAAACTTATGATATGTAAAATAAAACCTGATTTGGTTGTTATAGCTAATCATGGTATTAGTTATGATGAAAAGCCTTATGATGAAGGTCGTCTAGGTAGTGTGGCTTTAAAGGTTTTAGAAGTATCAAATGTACCTGTTATTATATCCAAATAATTAATCTTCTTTTTTTAAATAATAAATTATCAATACTACATTTTTTAAGAAATTTTATTTTTATTTTCATTTTATGTGAAATTACTAGTTTTTTTTAAAATATTTGGATATTATTTTTAAAAATTATACAGGCTCAGATGACCACTTTTGAGAAGTGGGATGAAAAGCACCCGAAGGCATCATAA
>CAYQMW010000149.1:0-4231 GCA_964418715.1 uncultured Methanobrevibacter sp.
AGTATATATTTATAACTCATCAGGTATAAACTTTTGGTAAGAAACTATAAATTAAATTTAATTTCTTTATAATTTATAAAAATTACATATGTTGGGGGTGTGTTATGAGTACAGGATTATATCGTGTATATAAGATAGATTATGAAGAGAACAAACCTGTAAGATGGTCTTATAGGATACATAATAAATTGGTTAAAAAAGAAATCTATGATAAGGATTTACTTAATCTTAAAAAAAGAGTTTCTGATGCAGGTTTTTTATGGGGGATTGTTGATTTGGAAAGTGCCTTAAAAACTGCAGATGAAGTTGGATGTGATATAGAATTATTGGAAGGAAGATATGGAGTAAAAAGTAATGAATAAATAGGATTTATTTATCATTATTTTATTATATGCCAAATTAAAAGCATTATTCCAATATTTTTAATAGATCTTTTTATATTTTTTTCATAATTTGACATAATATAATCGAAATCTTTATATACTAATTATGTCATATTATATAATATGCTCAAAATACATTAAAAAAAATTTTTGTGTTTTTGCTAGGTGGATGGTATACTTTAAAAAACATGATTTGGTGGTGAATATAAAAAACTAAATTAATATAAATTACTCTTTATAAAGGGGGTCGAGTAATTTGTATTGATTTATATTCAAACACATTATAACTGCTTAGGGGGTGAGTAGTTATAATATCATCTCCGTTTTATTGGTTTTGAGTGAATAAAAAGTATATTCATTTTATCAACTCCTTTTAGGTGATAATTAAAAAGTAATTAATAGAATTATGTGTATTTTCGTTTCTTTCATTTCCTTTGTTGTTTTGTTTTTTCTATTCATATTTTTTACCTTTTTAATAATTTCGGGATAATTTTATTAATTATTTTTAATTATCATTTCTCTTAACTGATTCCTTTTTTTTCATAATTTTTTAATTCAAATTTTACTTATTTTTTCAAATAAATTATTTTAAAATTTTAGTTTTTCTTTTTTTAAATAAATTATTTATAATTTAAAATAAAATTATAATTATGGAAATAAAAAAGATTAACAGATATATTATTTATTTACTTTCGCTTTTTTTAATATCATTAGGGGCATCAATATCTATTAAGGCTAATTTAGGAACTTCTCCTATTATCTGTCTTCCTTATGTTTCAAGTTTAATTTTAAAAATGAGTGTTGGAACTGTCTGTTTGATCTTTAATATTATTTTTATACTTGTTCAGATTATTCTATTGCGAAGGGATTTTGAAAAAAGACAGTTTTTACAAATAATTGTTGGGACAATTTTCTCCCTTTCTATTGATTTTTCAATGGGTTTAGTAAGTTTTTTAAATCCTGTAAATTACATTAGTCAATTCGGATTACTTATTTTAAGTTGTATTGTAGTTGCATTCGGTGTTTTACTGGAAGTTCATACAGAAGTAGTTTATCTACCACCAGATGGAATTATTGTAGCTATTTCTAAAGTTTTAAATAAGGAATTTCCCCGTGTTAAACCTTTCTTTGATACAAGTTTAGTTGTTATAGCTGCTATTTTATCCATTGTATTTTTAGGTTATCTTGCAGGAGTTCGTGAAGGAACAATTATTTCTGCTGTAATTATCGGACCTATTGTAAAAGTTCTTCAAAGGTTTTTCAATCCATATATTGAAGCAATTGTTGAAAAATAAATGTATTTTAGTATAATCAAAATCTACATTATTTTCCGTATTGTTTATTACATTATATCAGTCCTTATTATTTATTCTTAAAATTTCTAGTTTTTATCCTTAATATTTTAATTCAAGGTTATTATAGCTTTTTAAATTATATAAAATTATAATTTGGTCGTTTCAAAATCCCTTATATATAATTCATTGGTCATTAAAAAATACATACATATATAAATAATTGGTCGTTTAAAAAACCAAAGTATATAAATATCAAATACATAATATTATTTAATCAATTAAATTGGGGAAAATCATATGGAAAACAAACAAAAAAGGGATTATTTACTTAATGTCTTAAGGACAACACCAGATTTTATAAATTATTCAATTAAAAGTCCTTATGGTAAGTTAAATAAAAGAAATGATTTTTATATGCTAAAGGATAGGATAGATCTATTTCTTGATAAAGGGAGCAGTGCAAGGTTTTACATAATGCCTGGACTGCGTGGAGTTGGAAAAACAACAATATTATTTCAGCTTTATGATTATTTAACTAATGTAAAAAATATAAATTCCAATCATATTTTATATCTGGATTTAAACAGACTAAAGGATTTAGGTGAATTTAATATTTTGGAATATTTGGATATATTTATTAAAGATATTAATGAAGAAGCCTACTTAAATAAGGAGCCATTATTTATTTTTGTTGATGAATCACAATATTCCAATAACTGGGACCATGTTGGAAAAATAATATTTGATGAAAATAAAAATGTATTTTTAATATTCACTGGTTCCGGTGCTTTAAATCTTGAATATTCTATGGATTCGGCTAGACGTTCCATAAAAAAAGAAATTTATCCTCTAAATTTTTCAGAATATCTATACTTAAAATATGATTGCAATATGCCCCTAAATATTTCCAGGACATTTTTTGACATGATTTTTTCTGGTGAAATTGAAGATTCTCTAAAGATTGAGAAATATGTTGAATTAAACATTTATAATAAGTTTAAACGTGACTCTATTAAGGTTTGGCAGGACTTTATTCAATATGGAGGATTACCTTCTTCATTTGATTTGCCTCATTCTGAAGTTATCGAATCAACCATTAGTATTAAGAATAGGGTTCTTGAAAAGGATTTAGATTTGATTTCATCATTCACTACTCCTATCCGCCAATCTTCTTACTCCATTTTAAATACAATTGCTCTTCAAAAACCAGGTTCTCTATCTGTTCAAAAATTGGCAAATACTTTTGAAATATCTAAAACATCTGTTTTAAATATTTTAGAATCATTTTCTAATGCTCATTTAATTTTTGGTATTAGTCCATATGGATCAATTTCAAAAAGAAATAGACATCCTCGGGAATATTATTTCTTATCAACTCAGATGAAGGCATGTATCTATCAATTAAATGGACAGTCAACTCAAACTAAAGGGGATTATTTCGGTTCATTATTTGAAAATTATGTAGCGGCTTCATTATATATGATGAAAGAGAAAACAAAAAGAGATTTTACCATATTTTATGATTCTAGAAAAAAATGTAATGTTGATTTTTTAATTAATACTATTATAGGAGATATAATTCCAATTGAAGTGGGTATTGGCAGTAAAAATAAAAGACAAATAAAAAATGCAATGAGAAAATATAATTCAGATTATGGGATAGTTATTTCAAATAAGACTCAAAGTATTGTTAAGGAAGATGATGTATTATTCATTCCAATTAAAACATTTTCATTAATGTAATAGATAAAAAAAGCTTTAATAAATATCCAATTACTTTTCAAGTAAGATTATGTCTTTAGGGTTTATCTTTAAATAATCGGGGATAGTAAATTCATGATCATCAATTCGCTTTTCAATTTTCCACCATAATCCATTTGCAAGAGTTACTTCCCATTCAAAGGGCATTTCTATTAATGTTGAGTTTTGAGTATCAAATGTATTAGAATCATCTTTTAAAGCAGGAGTGAAATTATGTGCTCTTATTCCAATGTGACTAATGTTTTCAGTTACTTTTTCTGACACTTCAAATGTAAGCCCCCAATCTAAAGATTTAACATGATAATCATCTATAATTTCAATTTTTGAAATATTTTTACATCCAGTAAGTCTTGCCACTTCCACCTTTTTAGGATTTTCAAATATTTCATAGGTGTTTCCTTTTGCTATAATTTTTCCCTGATCTAGAATAATCAGTTCATCACAAAACTGGAATGCTTCATCACGATCATGAGTAACCATTATAATAAATCCATCAAAATCTTTTAGAGAGTTAAGAAGTTCAATACGTAACTGTTCCTTTAAGTAAGTATCCATAGCACTGAATGGTTCATCTAACAATATAACATCTGGACTATAAGCCATTATACGTGCTAAAGCCACTCTTTGTTGTTGACCACCAGATAATTGACGAGGATATCTTTTTTCTAATCCTTCTAGGCGGAAACGTTTAATCATTTCATCTACTGTTTTATTATCTTCTACTATAGATAAACAAATAACAATATTCTATTCTACTGTCATATTTGGAAATATTTAATAATTTTTAAATAG
>CAYQMW010000150.1:0-4192 GCA_964418715.1 uncultured Methanobrevibacter sp.
TAATATTTTTATTTTATAAAATTATTGAAATATTATAATAAAAAATTAAAAATTAAAAATTTTTTTAATTAATGTAAAAAAAGTTAAAGGAGATATTTATTATGGAAATAAGTGCTAGAAATGGTTTAAAAGGTAAAGTAGAAGAAGTTACATTAGGTACAGTTATGGCTAATATTCACATTAAAGTAGAAGAACCTGGTGTCATTACTGCAGCAATTACTCGTGAATCTGCAGAAAAATTAGATTTAAAAGTTGGAGATGACGTTTCAGCAATTATTAAAGCTACTGAAGTAATTGTCGGAATAGAATTATAATCATTTGTTTTTTGTTTTTAAATTAGAAATTATTTTTAATTTCTAAATATTATTTCATTTTTTTTTAAAAAAGGGTATATTATCAATGAATTTATTGGATTTTCATTGATCAAATATTTTGCTACCAGATAGAGCAATATTTACATATTTTTTAAGCTCTTCACATTTATTAAAGTCTATTTTTTCAAGGTTATAAATACTGGATTGTTTATTGTTTTTAGATAATCTAATATGTGTATTGATATAACCATTTTCACGGATTAACTTTAAAAGTCTTTGACCATATGTTAATTCTTCATTTAAGATACGATTATACATTAAATTTAAAGTTAAATCTGCTTTATTTATATCTAATTCATCACACATTTCATACATTTCTTCAATTATCTCACAAGCCCAGTCTTTTAATTTAACCTCAGTACCGTCTTTTAAAAGTCTCATTGACTCTACATATCCACTTTCAGCAGTATTTTCTTCATTGATTTTTGCTTCTTCCTGCCAGTTGGGATAATCTGTTTCTTCTTTTATTAACATATAAATTAAAAATAGATGTAAAAATTTCATATCATGTTTAACAAGGCCACATTTATAAAAAGGATTAATGTCCAATGTTCTTATTTCAACATATTCAATACCGGTTTCTTCAAGGGAGTTTAATAAGTCTGCAGGGTTTTTTGGTTTTAATCTTATTTGAGTGTATAGTTCTTTTGCTTCAGATAAATCACCATCTTCAATAAAACTATTTATGTCTCTTACAAATTCATTAACTGAATCATATGAGGGATATAAATCTTTTAAATTCTTATATCCGCAGCTTGCATTTCTAAATGAAGGCCCTCTTGTGGAATAATAACTTCCGTATTCGTCCTTTTCATCCATAAGGTGTATACATTCATTGGAAAATGTTTTATGAGAACCGATTGAAGCACCCGTTAAATAGATTATTAACCAGCAATATCTTAAATAATTTCTAGTAATTTTTAAATAAATATTATTTTTAAACTCTTTATAGCTTAAATCTCCTTCTTCTCTTTCGAATAATTCACTTATCAATTCATCACTTAAAGAAAAGTTGAAATGAACTCCTGAAATCATTTGCTTTTTAACACCATATTTACGAGCCAAATCTTCACGATATTTTTGTGATGATTGTCCTTCATCAGAGTATTGTGCTATGGGGATTTGATCCCAATAAGGTAAAATACAAGGTATTGATTGAAACCATAAATATTCATCCTCAGGAAGTGATGAATTTACTAAATCAGATATTAGAGAAAAAGTATCAAATGCTTTGTCAATAGTGTTAAAAGTAGGAGTGATAATTTCTATTTGACTTTCTGAAAAGTCTGTTGTTACTAAGGGGTTTGTTAATTTATCACCAAATACGCTAGGGTGCGGTGTTAAAGATAATTTACCATCGCATTTGGCTCTAAGACTTTCCCATTCAATTCCAAATGAGCCTCGCAGAATTTCACGTGGTGTAAATTCTTTTAATTTAAATAAGTCCATGTTCTCTCCTCGAACTAATTTGTATATATTTTACCATAGTCTTCAATAATTTTTTCTATTTCCACATTGTTATTGATTAATTTAATAATTGTTTTTCCAGGATTTGTCTGATTTTTTATTCTATCATATAAAGGATTTAAGAAAATTTCCTCTCCCATATCTCTTTTCTCAAGTCCTATTTTTGCTAAATCTACAATTTCTGTTGTCAATTTACATAATTCTTTTTTATCGAATGTTTCAGATATTTTATCATGAACTAAAAGTTTTCTAAGTTCAGTTGCATTATATCCTTTATTATATATAGCATTGTCATTGTTAAGAATTTCTTCTAACTGATTGATTTCAGATTTAAGGCCTAAATGGAATGCAGCTACACTCATTGAATCACTAATTGGTTGGGTGCATACACTTCTAAACTCAACAGTACCTCTAAAAGTTAAGTTTATAAATTTAAATGGCCTTAAATAATCAATATCATCGATTTCTGGTTTAAATTCAATTTCTTTATATATTCCTTCACTGTATTTTTCACCAGTTACAGATTCCGAGGAGAAATATTCCAAAAGATTCTTAGATGGGAAATTAATATATGACCCATCACGAACTACACTATAAATATCTAATGATTCAAGATATGATTGCAGGTCATTTAAATCTTTTAACTCCATATCATACATTCCAATATTATGGGGATTTACACCATGAGTTGAATATTCCCATAAGAAATCCCTATAACATGTTAATTGAGGAGTATCTTCTCCAAATAGTACTGAATTAGAAAATAATAATGCTTTTATTGGTTCTAATTTTGAGAATACATTAATGGTTTTCACTAAATCTTCTTTGTAAACATCTAGTTGTACTTGGGAAGCTGATGAAAACATACCATATTCGGGGTATTTGTGAAAATGCATTGGTAGATTTTTGTAATTTTTAAATGATTGTAAATGGTGATAAAGCATTAAATACCTTTCAGAAGGAATAGGTTCATATTGATTAAATGTTCTGTATGGATTAATTCCCATTCCAGTTAAAGTATGGTTATATTCTTCAAATGATTCTTTTGTGAATAGGTAATATTCACTAAAACGATCATTAATTGTAAATAAATCTTTTTCCCTGCCCATAGCAAATTCTATATTGTTATAAGAACAGTCATAACAGATGACATCCTCATTGATGGAGTTTTTTAGTGAATATATATTTCCATCATAATCAATCCCTTCTTTGGAAAAGTCTGAAAATTGTTTTTGGATTTTGCCCGTTACATTATGTACAACATCAAAATCTACCGCTTTTTTATCAAGATTAATAATTGGAATTTCAATTTCAACACCGATGAAATTCTTTTTCTGATTTGTTGGTTTTATGAACTCTTCATATAATTTTTCTCTAATCATTTTTTTATTAATCATGATTTTTCATCTCTATTTAGTGAATTTATAAATTCTTCAATTTTCTTTTCATCTTCTTCAGTTAATATATATCCATTTTCATGTTCTTCACTTTCAAATATAATATTTCCATCAATCAAACCAAATAATTTATTTAACTCACATGGTTTCCAATCCTGATTATCTGTAATTTGTGTTGAAGCGACTGTGAATCCTTCGTCACTTTTAAGATAATATAGGGAATTTTTCATATTGGAATGGATATATGTTAAATCTCCATCATAAATCATTAAATTAAGTTTATTGTTTTTTGACATATCTCTGATAATTTCATATAAAAGGTCAAATCTTTCTTTTATTGTGGAAAGCTGACCTTTTTCTTTTTCAAATTCATCTACCTTATCTATAATATATAATAGTATACGTTCTGAATCTGTATCTCCCTGTTCTTTATTTTTATACTCATCTAGTTGCGGATAATTGAATATGGTTCCATTATGTATTAACATCCATGATCTTTTATTTCCATCTACTTCATGAAATGGATGACAATTTGGTGATACTATTTCACCAACTGTTGCAAGTCTAATATGAGCGAATACATTTTTACCAATAATAGGATTTGATAAAATATTTTTTAAATGTTCACTACAATTTGCTTTTACCGGTTCTTTATCGATTTTAAATTTTTCTGATTCTAAATTAGCTAATCCCCATCCATCAGGGTGTTCATCTGAGTGTTCATAAAAACATTGTAGACATTCATTTACTTCATATGGTTCTTTTGAATTAAAACAGAATATTGCACACATTTTCTTATCCTCCTATTATTTTTTTACAAATCATTTTTATACTATAACAATTGTTATATATTTTTTCTTATATAAAATTTTTCCAAAATACTTATTTTTTTTATAAAATTTTTTTTTTTAAATAATTAGATTATATCTATTGTTATTATTTAATTTTATATAT
>CAYQMW010000151.1:0-4164 GCA_964418715.1 uncultured Methanobrevibacter sp.
CATGAGTATATATTTATAACTCATCAGGTATAAACTTTTGGTAAGAAACTATAATTTAAAAAAATTTATTTTATGGTAAAAAAAGTTAAAAAAGAGCATTGATAAATTAGTAGGGAATTTAAGAATTTCTTTTAGATAATATTTTTTTTAGTGGTAAGTAATTTTTGTTTATAAACTCTTAAATTATATTTATAAATGCTCTTTTTTTAATGAATTTCATATTTAAATTATTATAAAATATTTGAGAAATTCATATTAGATGTGTAGATTTATGCACATCGATTTAATATTTAACTTCATCGTTTATAAATATTATGTTTAAGTTTTTTTTAATCAAAGTTTCTAAAATTTATAAAATATTAATTAATTATCTTATTTTTAGAAAAATAAGGTTTTAAACAATTATTCTTTAAATTTTAAACAAGATTAAATTTATACCTTTTCCACATCATGAAAATCATTATCATTGGAAAATTTAACTATCTAAAAATATCTTATGAAAAAATATAAAAATTAAATAAACAAAAATTATTATCAATTTAAGTAGGTGTTAGTATTTCTAAAAATAATAGAAAAAGTGATAAGTCCAATGACAAGGGACTTAGTGAAAAAGAAAAAAAGATCATGGATAATCCTAACTTTTTTACAAGAAACGTTGAATTAATCAGTTTAATTATTCCAGGATCTGGTTTTATTTATATGGGAAAAAAGATTAAGGGGATAATTTATTTAATAATCTTTATTATTGCATTAATTGCATTCTACTTTAAAATACAATATGGTCAATGGATAGTTTTAACAATATATGTTCTTCAATTTGTAGATGCAACCTTTTCAGCACAGGCATATGTTGATAAAATCTTTGAAAAAATCAATGATTAATTTAATTTTTTTTACTTAAAGTAAAATATTTATTAAGTCATAATCAAATTATATTTAATATAAAATTTTTATTTTTTAATTAATTTTTTAGTCATTTAATAATTAATAATGAAATGGGGTTTTAGATGAGTGGAATTATTTACGCTGTTTTTACAGTAGGAGTATTGGCAGCTGCTTTAGCTTTAAAATATTTCCAGCATCGTGATATTCAAAAACCAAATAAGGATAACAATTTAGATGTTTTACTTAAAACAACAAATAATCCTCAGGTTCGTCTAATTGCACTAAAAAAATTAGAAGATCAAGAACTTTTAGAATGGGTAGCTATTAATGATAATCATAGCGAAGTTAGATGTAAAGCAATTAGTAAATTAAACAATCCTCCTCTAATCAAATCAATTATGGTAGATGAAGAGGATGAAAATGTCATTAAGGCTTGTCGTGAAAGATTAGATGAGTTTTAAGAATTTTGTTTTAATCAATACTTGTTCTTTAATTAATTTATTATTTTTTATGTTTTTTGAAATTATTTAATACAATTTATTATTTTTTATTTTAACTTATTTTAAAAGATTTATATCTTATTTTAATATTTATTAATTCTATTTTCGCTCTTTTTCATTTATTTTTTCATTTTTTAAAGATTTTAAATTTTTTAAATAAAATATTTATAGTTGTAATTATAAATTATAAAATAATAATAATTTTTAGGAGATGTCAATTATGGCTGATTTAAAAGGTAGTAAAACTGAAAAAAATTTAGCTTTTGCATTCGCTGGCGAATCTCAAGCTAGAAATAAATACACTTATTTCGCAAGTAAAGCTAAAAAAGAAGGTTATGTTCAAATTTCTCAAATATTTGAAGAAACCGCATTTAATGAAAAAGAACATGCTAAAATTTGGTTCAAACTCTTAGAAGGTGGAGATATTAAATCTACCGAAGAAAACCTTGCTGCAGCTGCTGCTGGAGAACATGAAGAATGGACTGAAATGTATAAAAATTTCGCTGAAGAAGCTGAAGAAGAAGGTTTCGATGAAATTGCATTCTTATTTAGAAAAGTTGCAGATATTGAAAAAGAACATGAAGAAAGATACAATACCTTACTTAAAAATTTAAAAGAAGGTAAAATATTTAAAAAAGACAAAGAAATTGTATGGATTTGTGCTAACTGTGGACATGTTTATGTTGGTGAAGAACCACCTGAAAAATGTCCTGTATGTGCTCACCCACAAGCTTTCTTCCAAGAAAAAGCTGACAATTTCCAATAGATTAATCATTTAATCTATTACTTTTTTTTATTTATTTTTATTATTTATTAAATAATTTTTTAGTTTTAACCAATTCTAATTCTCATAATTCTTATTTTAAAGATTTTTTAACTAATCATTCTAATTTTTATAGTTCTTATTTTTACAATTAAAAATTTATAGTTTCAATGAATTTTTTCTACTTTTTAGGATTTTATAAGTTTTTTATAGAAAAGTATATAAAAGGATATTTCTATAAATTATAAAATAAAATTGATTTAATCAATCTATTTTTTAATTATTTTTCTTAATTTAAAACTTTTTTATAGGTACTTTTATGGCGGATAACGAATCTAAAATTGCAAAAGGTAGTTTTGTATTATTACTTGGTTCATTTATATTTCGTATTGGAGGATTCCTTTATCGTTTTATATTGACCTGGTTACTTTCTGCAGCAGATTATGGAATTTTAGGTCTTACTTTGCCTTTCCAGAATTTTTTAAACATTACTGCATCTGGAGGTCTTCCTGCGGCAATTGCAAAATATGTTGCAGAATATTCGGCTGTGGATAATGAACAGATGGAACAACAGGTAATCCATACATCCTTTAAACTTATTGCAGTCATGTCTGTAATTGGGGCTACCATCATGTTTTTAATTGCCGAGCCTATTGCTATTGGTTGGTGGGGTAAACCTAATGCAGTTTTACCACTACAACTTGTTGCTGTAATAACTCCTTTTAGTGTAATTGTAGGTCTTTATAGAGGAGTTTTCCAAGGTTATTATCAGATGACTGATATTCTTATTACAAAAGCATTTGAGCAAATAGGAATGATTATTTTTGCAGTTATTTTTGTTGTCATTGGATGGAAAGTTGCAGGTGCAGTTTTAGGTACTGTTATAGGATTTTTATGTGCATCATTATCTGCAGTATGGTTGTTTAAACGGGATGTAACATCTAAATTTAAAGAGGGTCCTAAGAAAATATCTCATGCTGAAGAATGGGACATTATTATAATGCTTTTAAAATTCTCTATACCGGTAGTTATTACAGGACTTGCTGAAGTATTATTATATGATGTTGGTACATTATTTATTGGTGCAGATTTGGCAAGTAGCTTTGCAGGTTATTATACAAATGCTAGTGCAATTGCAAGACTTCCTTTAATTGTGTCTATGTCTGTTGCAACATCTGCTCTTCCTGCAGCAAGTGAAGCATTTTCACTTAAAAATCAAGATTTACTCTCAACTTATGTTCATCAGTCTTACAGATACGTAATAATTATTGTCCTTCCATTATGTGTTGGAACTGCAGTATTTGCAGGTCCAATTTTAGGATTATTATTCGGATCTGAATATATAAGGGGTACCTTAGCATTACAAATACTTGTTATTGGAATGTTATGTTTTGCAATATATACAATAGCCAGCAGTATTTCCCAAGGTCTTGGAAAACCTATTATTCCTATGGTTGCCCTTGTTTTGGGAGTAGTGATACAGGCTATATTCAGCGCTATATTTGTTCCAATGTTTGAAATTGGTGGTGCAGCTCTTGCTACTACGATTAGTACTGCATTTATTATGTTTGCATGTTTACTTTATACTTATAAGATTTCAAAAGTACCTCTCGCTATTAAGGATTTCAGTAAAATACTTCTTGCATCTTTAATTATGGGTGCTGTATGTCTGTTCATGCCTCAAAATCTCATAGGTATTGTCCGTGTGTTTGTTGTTGGAGTTGTTGTTTATGTTGCATCTTTAATTTTAATTAAAGGTTTAAAACAAGATGATTTAAAATTAGCATATAAGACTGCTGCAAAAACAGGTCCACTTCAACCTAAACTTAATAATATTGTAGACAAATTAGCTAAATATGCTGACTAAATGATTGTGAAATTGAAATTATTTTTTTATGAAGCTCCTTTATTGCAAATATTTATATACAGTAGTATACATAATATAATTTGAATTTTATAGAGGGTAAAAACTTTTTTTGAAGTTCAGCCTGTATATCATTGTCTCGACGAGGGGCG
>CAYQMW010000152.1:0-4160 GCA_964418715.1 uncultured Methanobrevibacter sp.
TAATAAAAATAAGAGTAATTATGATGTATTTTATTCGAAAAAATTCAGGCCCCTAGAATTCTTTATACTTTAAATTATCATATTATTGTTATATAAAATTTTTTAAATTTTGTAAAAATAATGCCTTTATTTAGGATTTTAAAAAATTTCAATTGGATTTTAATATAAAATTAGTCGTTTTTGAAGTTTTGAAAAATAGGGGTTTATGAATAAATTAAATAAAAATTAATTTCTATATAAAATAAGATAAATTTTAAAAAAATATTAATTTAATAATCAATCGTCTTTCAATATTGCTGTTGCATGTCTATGTGCCCAGCATTGTATGCAAACACCAATAGGTAAACCTGCTGTATGTGTTGATGCGGTTTTTATTTTAACATCAAGTGCAGTGGTCTTACCGCCAAGACCCATTGGCCCTTTTCCATTTTCATTTATTCTAGTTAATATTTCTTTTTCCATTTGGGCGAGTTTAGGGTCTTTATTAGCTACACCAATCTCATCAAGCATAGCTTCTTTTGCAAGTTTCATAGCCAGATCTGATGTTCCACCTATACCTACTCCCACTACCATTGGAGGGCAGGGTTTACCTCCTGCTTGAAGTACACTTTCAACTACAAAATCTTTTATACCTTCCTCTCCTTCTGCAGGAAGTGCCATTTTAAGTTTATTATTGTTTTCAGATCCGAATCCTTTTGGAAGTACAGTCAGTTCAAGATAATCTGTATCTGTTAGTTCAATATTAATATATGGAATCATTTCTCCAATATTGTTTCCTGAGTTTTCACGACTTAAGGGATCTACAATATTTGGTCTAAGTGGTATCTCACTACTTGCTTTTTTTACACCATTTTCAATTCCTCTTTTTAGGTTTTCAACTTCAACATTTCCAAGTTTTACAAAAACTATTCCAAGACCTGTATCCTGACACATTGGAACTTGATTTTCACATGCAAGGTCAATATTTTTTAAAATGTTTTCAATATTTAGCTTAGCTAAATCATTATCTTCATTTTTAAGCGCATCTTCAAGTGATTTTATTACATCATCATTTAGTTCAATAACTGATTTTTTGTATAGTTGATAAATAGTCTCTTCAATAGTTTTTTCACTTATCATAATAATCCCATATAATCTTTAAATATTATTTTGAATATTTTCCCATTATCTTGATTAATTCTATTTTTCTTTATTTCTTAATAAATAGTAAATAATTATTTAACAATTAAAATTTATTCATTTAATTATTAGTACTTTACATTTAAAAAATATTACTAAACTTAGAGTTTTATGATTTTTTGATTTTTAATTAATTTTTTTTTTATTCTAGTCTTTTGTTTATTCGGTAATTCTACTATTTATTTAGTTTTTATTACAAAAAATATTATTATGTATACACTAATTAGTTTTGATATTAAGTATAAAACAAATCAGATGAAAATTGAAAATAGTTTAAGGCATTTTGGTCTTAGAAAAATTCAAGCAAACACATATATTGGAAAATTAAACAATATCGAAATCCTAGATCTAAAGGAAAATATTTCCAAGATTATAAATGATAAGGATACTTTAATTGTCTTTCCAATATGTGATATGTGTTATTCTAAAAAGGAAAGTTTTGGCAGTGAAATTAAATTTAAAGAAGACTTGTACAGGGTGTTTTAGATGGATATTATAATTGACGGATTTAATAAATCATTACATAAAAAGGATAATCAGATAATTATTAAAGAAAAGGATCTTGTTCTAGATTCAATAAATGCAAGTAAAATTTCAAGTATTGTAATAGTTGGAAAAGGTTATGTGACCTTTGATGCATTAACTTTAATATCTAAAAATAATATTAAATTAATTTCCTTTGATTATTTTGGTCATTTAAATTATGTTCTTGAATCACCTGACTGGAGAAATGTGAAATTAAGAAAATGTCAATATGTGTTAAGTGAAAATACAAAAGGAATTAAAATTGCCCGTGAATTAATCAAATCAAAAATGATAAATCAAAAAGCAACATTAACCACACTTAACAAACGTAAAAAGATTAGTGATATTAATGATATAAAAAAATCAATCACCCAAGAAATAAAAGAATTAGATTCTCTAAAAATTACAAATAATCTGGATAATATTAAAATTAAAATAATGGGATGTGAAGGAAAAGCATCAAGAGACTATTGGAGGGGAATTAAACTATTAGTGCCCTCTGAAATTGGATTTCTGCAACGAAATCAGAACCCTACTGATTTACTAAACTCTATGTTAAATTATGCTTATGCGATTCTGGCAAGTGAAATTACTAAATCTATTTTATTAAAAGGGTTGGACCCGTATTGTGGACTTCTGCATTTTGATAGAGATAATCGAACTAGTTTGACCTATGATTTGATTGAAGATTTTAGACAACAAATTGTTGATAAAACTGTGATAAATCTTATAAATAAAAAGCAGGTAACAATCAATGATTTGGATAAAAGAAATAACTCAATAAAATTAGATAAAAGAAAAATTATAGCTAGTAAAATACTTGATAAAATCAACTCAACAATAACATATGGTGGTGAAGAATTGACTTATAAAGATATAATTAACAGACAATCAAATAATCTAGTTAAAACTATTTTATATGATGAAAAATTTTCAGGATTTTCCCTACATTGGTGAAGACAAGCACCTAAAAAATAGGCCAAAAATTTTTGTCCTAAAAAGTATCCTAAAACAAGGTCAATAATTAATTTGCCATATAATTTTTTGAGGACAACCCCACTATTTTTTGGGTGAAAAATATAGTCCTAAAAAAATTATAAAAAGGATAAAGGATAATGTTTTAATTAAGTGAAATAAGTAAAAATAAGTGGTGTTTAATTTAATTCATTAAACCGCTATTTTGCGAAACGTCACTCCACAGGTTGAAATAGAAATAAAAATAGGTGATGAGTTACTTGCAGCACATAATCATAGAAGCCATATACCTTTTAATTATATGGATTTTATATCTATTTTTAAAAAGTCTAATATATATGTGAAATATTTGGTTGTTCATACTCCAACAGATATCTTTATTTCTGAATTAGAACCTAATGCTAGATATTACTGTGAAGATATTATAAAAGAAATTAATATTTGTTATGGTGAAGGATTACTTGAAGCAGGTACTTATGATTATTTAGCTGCAGGAAAAATATGGAAAAAATATATATCTAATAAAAAACTAAATAAATATATGTCTTTTAGGAGGATTGAAAAATGACTTCTCATAAAAATGAAAACATTATATTTCCATTTGGTGAAGAAGGTTTTGATGATCAATCAATAATAGATTTAGATTTAGAATTAATCGAAGGCAAAATCCCATTAGAAGAATATTTAAAAAAAGTATCTAATTTATAATTTTTTTTAGCAATCTATTGGGGTTTAATTTAATTCATTAAACCGCTATTTTGCGAAACTACACACAAAGTGCAGTGACCTAATCATACTAATGCAAATAAATAATTTAATTTAATTTTCAGCTAAATATTGATCAATAGGAACATTAGTAACAATAGAGTGTATGTCTTTAGTATCTCTATATTCGATATGATCAATAATTGGTTTGAATTGAGGATATTTTTTTATAAACTCTATGTTCTCATCAGTTTCATAATTTAAATAATCATCAACTCCTAATTGATATTTTTCAACACGAATCCTATCTGTTTTTAAACAAACATCTTTATTACGATAAATTACATGTCTCCTTTCATTATTAAAAATTTCATTATTTCTTATCAAAGCAGATTGGATATCATCAGGAATAACATCATCAAGAGTAATCAATTCTGCCAATAATTTAAAAGGCATGTTTTTAATAAAATCTTTATCACAACGAGTATACCTTAAAATAGTCATATTATCCTCTAAATAAAATATTTATCTCTCATAATATAAAAATTTATTCAAGTTTCCACACTTTAATATTCTCCCCTTTATCCCGTATATGAATTAAATTAGAATCAGGAGGCAATATCACTTCAAAATCTTTAGGAGTTGCAGTAATTCCTTCAACATACAAAACTTTAGTTTCCTCAGATAATAAAATATAATTTATATAATCTCCGTAAATATCGTTTAATTTAATTCATTAAACCGCTATTTTGCGAAACCAAGATAAGATAAATAAT
>CAYQMW010000153.1:0-4110 GCA_964418715.1 uncultured Methanobrevibacter sp.
TTTAAAAAAATAATAAAAACTAAAAAAATTAAATAATTATTTAAGTAAAATAGTTAAAGTAAAATTAAATAATTTACTTTATTGAATTAAATGATTGGTGAGAATATGTTAGTAGTCCATTATCCTAAATGTACAACATGTAAAAAAGCACTTAAATGGTTAGATGAGCATAATATTGACTATAACACAAGAGATATTAAAGAAGATAATCCGACCTATGAAGAGTTAAAAGAGTGGTATGAGTTAAGTGATATGCCCCTTAAAAAATTCTTTAATACAAGTGGTCAGATTTATAGGAAAAATAAATTAAAAGATAAATTGCCGGATATGAGTGAAGATGAACAATTACACCTACTTGCAAGTGATGGAATGCTTGTTAAAAGACCTGTTGTAGTTGGTGATAATTTTGTATTAACCGGTTTTAGACAAAAAGAGTGGGAAGAAAAAATATTGTAAACTAAATACATAAAAATGGTTTAATTAAAAGAGATTTGATAAATAATATTTATTTTAAAAAAAAATGAAATTATAATCTGTTTATAATGAAATAGAAAAAAACTACTTGTTTTATAAAAAATAAGAATTTTACTTAAAAATTTAAAAATAAAAAAAGAAAAAATATTGGAGGACATTGTCCTCAATAATCAATTTTACAATCTTACCTAGAACGGTAAATTAGTATATCTTGCATGGATAGTCGCAGTATTTGTATTCCAATTATTTATTGTACCGAAAGTGTTTCTAACTGAAACAGGATCTGCACTATACCATCTACCTCCAAGTTTTACCTCAGTCCATACATGTCCATACCATCCATCTGAGAAATGACAAGTACCATGAACATATCTAACTGTAATGCCAACAGCCCTACACATTGCAACATAGAGATTGGACTGATCACAACAGTTACCAGATCTGACTTTTAATGTTTTAGCTGCACCTTGTTGGGAATTATAATAATAATCATAAGAGACATAATCTCTAACCCAATTAAATAATCTAACCGCTTTTGAACGAGTAGATGTTAAACCTTTAGTTAGGCTTTTTGCAAGTGCAGAAATTGAAGAGGTATCACCTGACTGTGAAGCTGTAGTAATAACACAGGAATCAGGTAATTCTTTATGATTTCCATAATATACTAATATTCTACTAAATGCATCAGTTAACGCATTAAAATTAACTTTACCAACAGTTGTTGTTGAATAATTTGGACCTTGCCTATTTTCAGCAATGAACTTATAAGTCCTCTTTGCTGAATCCACATATCCTGCTTTCTTAAGTCCTTTCTTGTTAATAGAATCTCCCATGTAAGGGTTACTTGGACCAGATAAAGCCCTTGTCATATAAGGAATCCTAGCCAAATTCTTATGATTAATCCTTACAATTGCTAAAGATTCATAATATAAGAAACGGGTAGTGGAAACACGAATGGAACCAATCATTACTGAACCTGGAAGTTCCCCATTTTTAGCATAATATCTTTTAACACTACTAGCAGCATCGACTATCTGAGAAATACTAAAACTTTTTGAAGAAGTCTTAGAAGAAGATTTAGAAGGCCATCCTGCTGATTTTTTATTTGTTACTGTTATATAACTTGGTAAAGTCTTATAAGATTTATAATATGTTAAAACGGCACTGAATCCTTCAACCAAATTATTATAGTTTAAACGACCTATATTTGTAGTTGAATAATTAGGACCTTGACCATTTTCTAATATCCATTTATAAGTCCTCTTAGCAGAATCAACATACTGAGCTTTAGAAAATTTTCTATTTGAAATACTGTTTCCACTATTAGGAGAAGATGGTTCCCTAAGAGATTTCACCTTACTAATACTGGATTTTTTACCGCTATTTAAGTTACTGATAGCACGAGCCTCATAATATAAGAACTGAGCCATAGTACATTTCAAACTACCGATTTTTACAGTTTTTGGAAGTTTCTTATTTTTAGCATAATAAGTTCTTACAGTATTTGCTGCATTTAAAATCTGATTAAATGTAACAGATTTCACAGCACCACTACTAGCTGTAGAAGTACTTGTTTTTGAAGCAGTTTTAGTACTGGTTTTTTTAGTTGAACTAGAACTTGAACTAGGTAAGGTTGCAGATTTTTTATATGTAATTGTTACATAAGAAGGCAGTTTTTTATATGATTTATAATAAGTTAAAACTGCACTAAATCCTTCAACCAAATTATTATAGTTTACCCTTCCAATTGTTGTAGTTGAATAATTAGGACCTTGACCATTATCTTTGATCCATTTATATGTCCTTTTAGCGGAATCTACATATCCTGCTTTAGATAGTTTTTTATTAGAAAAACTGTCCCCACTATTAGGTGAAGATGGTTCCTTTAAAGACCTTATCTTACTAATACTGGATTTTTTACCACTATTTAAATTGCTTATTGCCAAAGCCTCATAGTATAAGAACTGAGCCATAGTACATTTAGTACTTCCAATAGTTACAGTTTTTGGAAGTTTTTTATTTTTGGAATAATAGCTTCTTACAGTTGAAGCAGCATTTAAAATCTGTGATAAAGTAAGCTTAACAGATGATGTAGAAGTTGAAACAGCAGTTGATTTAGCTTTGACTCCACTTATGGAACTTACATCAAAAAGATTAGAAAGTGCATATCTGAAGAATACAACACCATTTGCCCCTCCACTGATTGCATTTTGAGCATCGGTTTTAAGGGCACTTGCACTTAATTTAGTAGTGTCACTATCAGATCTGTAACTTTGTAAAGCTATCCACACTTGGGCAGTACCAGAATGTTTAGCATAATACTGGGCAGTAGACTTAATCCATGAAGATGAAACTCCATAATTACCCTTATATGCCATCGGCACTATAATATCAAGATATTTTCCAAGTTGTGCAGAATTTTGGCCATAATAAGTAATAGCATCTCCTTTCTCCGGCATTAAAGCAGCAGAAACAAGAATGTTCTTATCAACAGCTTTTACTCTAGTTACTATTTTCTGTACAAGAGAATTGATTGCCTTAACACCACTTGAATATTTGCTTGCACGAAGTGATCCACTTCCAGCAAAACGTAGATAATCCAAATGAACACCAGCAACGCCAGCTAATTTTGCATACTTAACTGCCTCATTGATTTTTGAATTAATATAAGATGAGGAAGCAGTAGCAGGATTATGCCATTGACCATCATAATATACCTGCATCCAAATATGTACCTGAATACCATAGGAATTTGCTTTTTTAATAAAAGATTCTACTTTGCTTTTACCATATGTTTCATATGCATAAAAGTTTAAGAAGATATTCCCTATATGGTTGTTTTTAAGTTTAGCCAAATCCACACTATTCATATTCACTCCGAATAAATAAACTGCAAAGGTATTTTTACTTGAACCTGCAGCCATATTCGGCATTGATAATGTCTTTTTATTGACAATAGTAGGATTGGATACTTCTAAACTATATGAACCTTTTGGTAAATCAAAAATTTGAACAGTTCCTTCAGTTTTAACTTCCATCTCCGGAGCACTTATTATAACCCCATCATCTAAAGAAGTACTGCAAGATAACTCACCAACATCAGTTGAAACTATAGAAGGAGAATCCATACCAGATCCGTCTACTTCAACATCAGTTGCTTCAGGTATATTGCCCTCAACAGGAGTTGATGTGTCTTCATCAATTGTACTGATTTGATTAGAATCATCAAGTGAACTTAATGTATCTGTTCCATTAGTAACATCACTTGCTGAAATAGCTGAAATGCTAAATATAAGTAATATTAATAATATTAAAGGTAAAATTGTCCTATTTTTCAATAAAATCTTTTCACCTCACAATACTATTTTAAAAATAGTACTTATAATGTAGTTTTAAATAATTTTTAAAAGTACACTTGAAATAAACACTATCTTTATATTCAAAATTTTTAAATTCAAAATATTTTAGGAAATAATTTTTCATTGAAATATTCTAAGTGGAATTTAAAATGATAAATACTATTTTTAAAATGTAATAATTGATATAATTTAGATATTATATAAAATTATCGGACAATATTTGTAAAAATTAAACAAATTTTTATAAATTTTGATAAAATAAGTGCAAATTTAGATA
>CAYQMW010000154.1:0-4082 GCA_964418715.1 uncultured Methanobrevibacter sp.
AATCTAAATAACCATAATAAATAATATTGAGGAATACTATGACAAGAGGTAGATTTGGAATTCATGGAGGTCAATACATATCTGAAACCTTAATGAATGAACTATTAAATTTAGAAAAAGAATATAACTATTATAAAGAAGATGAAGAGTTTAACAAAGAACTGAATACTCTTTTATGCGAATATGCAGGAAGACCATCGTTATTATATTATGCTAAAAGAATTACAGAAGATCTTGGTGGAGCTAAAATCTATTTAAAACGTGAAGATTTAAACCATACAGGAGCTCACAAGATTAATAACGTACTTGGACAATGTTTACTTGCAAAGAAAATGGGTAAAACCAGAGTAATTGCAGAAACCGGTGCAGGCCAGCATGGAGTGGCTACCGCTACCGCGGCAGCACTTCTTGATATGGAATGTGAAGTTTTTATGGGAGAAGAGGATACAAAAAGACAAGCCCTTAATGTATTTAGAATGGAACTGCTAGGTGCTAAAGTCCATACTGTAAAAACAGGTTCCAAAGTATTAAAAGATGCAGTAAATGATTCATTTAGAGAGTGGATTTCACGAGTAGAAGATACTCATTATGTAATCGGATCTACTATGGGACCACATCCCTTTCCAACAATAGTCCGTGACTTCCAGTCAGTAATAGGTCGTGAGATTAAAGAGCAAATATTAGACCTTGAAGGTAAATTGCCGAATAAAATTATTGCATGTGTTGGTGGTGGAAGTAATGCAATGGGTACTTTTTATAATTTTATAGAGGATAAGGATGTAGAACTTATTGGTGTTGAAGCAGCGGGAAAAGGAATTGACACACCCTATCATGCAGCAACAATTGCAAAAGGAGAATTAGGTATTTTCCACGGAATGAAATCCTATTTCTGTCAGGGAAATTATGGCCAGATTTCACCAGTTTATTCTATTTCAGCAGGTCTTGACTACCCGGGAATTGGCCCTGAACATGCATATTTACATGATATAAAAAGAGCAGAATATGTTTCAGCAACCGATGATGAGGCAGTTAAAGCATTTGAATACTTATCTAGAATGGAAGGAATTATTCCTGCTATTGAATCATCACATGCACTTGCACATGCAATGAGAATTGCAGGAGATATGGATAAAGATGATATTATTGTCATTACACTTTCAGGCCGTGGAGATAAGGATGTGGCAGCAATTGCACGTTATAAAGGAATAGATTTATATGAATAGGAGGGATAAAATGAGTGAAATTAAGATTAATGATGCTTTTTCAAATGGAAAAGCATTTATTGGATTTTTAACCGCAGGAGATCCTACAATCGAAAAAACTGTAGAATATGTTTTGGCAATGGAGGAAGCAGGTTGTGATTTAATTGAAATTGGTATTCCCTTTTCAGATCCTGTAGCAGAAGGTCCTGTTATACAGGAAGCAAATCAAAGAGCTCTTAAAAACAATACTAACACTGATGATGTATTTGATGCAATTGAAAAAATTAGACAAAAGAGTGATGTTCCTTTAGTATTTTTAACCTATATTAATCCAGTATTCTATTATGGTTATGAAAAATTCTTTAAAAAATGTAAAGAGCTAAATG
This sequence comes from uncultured Methanobrevibacter sp., assembly GCA_964418715.1. Classification (GTDB taxonomy): domain Archaea; phylum Methanobacteriota; class Methanobacteria; order Methanobacteriales; family Methanobacteriaceae; genus Methanarmilla. The sequence goes on from CAYQMW010000154.1 coordinate 1,589, forward strand.
TTAATGGAATAATCTCCCCTGATTTGCCATATGATGAGAAAGAGGAAATATTAGAAATTGCAGGTAAATATGATGTTGATATAATTAGTCTGATTGCACCAACATCCAGTGAACGTATAAAAATGATTGCAAGTGATGCTACTGGTTTTATCTATGTTGTATCATCTATGGGTGTTACTGGAATGAGATCTGAGATAAAAACAGATTTAAAATCCATTATTAGTGATATAAAAGAAGTAAGTAATGTGCCCACAGCAGTTGGTTTTGGAATAAATACTCCTGAACAGGCAGCGAATATTTCAAAAATAGCCGATGGAGTTATTGTTGGAAGTGCAATTGTAAACATTGTTGGTGAACATGGTGAAAATGCCGCAGAACCAATTAAAGAATATGTTAAGTCTATGAAAGATGCAATATCCTAAATAGATTACTAATTTATTCTTTTTTTAAATTTAAGTTTATTTTTAATAATGAAAACCATTATAAAAATAAGATTGGTGTTTAGATGAAAGTCGCAATAATTCCAGATAGTGCAATGATAATACTAAATCCAGTGAATAAATCAAAACACCAACTTTTATCTGAATTTGACCGAATGTATAAAGAAGGAAAAAATCAAGAGGTCATTGAAGAATATAAAAAAGATGTACAAAAAAGCAGTCCCAAAAGTCACAGTATAGATGGAGTTAATCCTTATAAAGGAATAAAATACTGTGGATATGAAGCACCTTCTGGGGTTCTTGGAAGAATGTCTAAAATAGGACATATTATTGATGAAGCCGATGCTGTAATAATGCTTACAGGAAGTAGTCCTAATCATATGTACAATACATTAAATGAACTTATTTTATTTGGAAGCTCATCATGTGTAAATACTCAAAGACTTATTGAATCACAAATCAGATCACGTAAAATACCTTTTTTAAAACTAGATTATCCTGATACCCAAGAAGACATCATCAACATAATCGATGAAGAGAATAATTTCCTGAAATATTTAGAAGAACTGGAAGAAGGTAAAACCAATAAACCTTACAAAGCAATACATGAAAAAGTAGTATGTGATGAGAGAATAAGTTTAAAAGAATTTGAAGAAATTATTCAAATGGAATTGAATAAATAAATAAATAATAAATAAAAAAATAAAAAAATTAATTAAAATAAAAAAAGCAAAAAAAACTATTTTTGAAAGATTATAAATTAATAGATTGTTTTTTAGATATAAATAGCTAAAATTAAAAATAATAAACTAAATACCCTTCCTATTTCTACTGATGCTCCAAGAACATCACCTGTTGCCACATCAAAGTTTCTTTTTGCCATAATCGCAACTAAAGCTCCGGAAAATACACCACCACATACACCGAATACACCTACAAATCCAAGAAGAACATATCCAATTATTCCACAGATTAATAGTGAAGCGACAAATCTTGGAATATCCATACTACTGACAAAATACTTGCCAATTCCCCTATTTGATGGTTTAGAACAGATACAAGTTGTAACAAGTGAAAGTTTAGATGACATTTCAGCAACTAAAATACCCCATAATATAATTTTATCAATGAGGGCACTGAAAGATACAACTGTTAAAAATGCTACAATAACCATTGTTGTTACTGCCGCGGTTCCAACCATAGGATCTCTCATAACACCAATCTTTCGCCCATAATCACCATGAACCATAACACCATCAGCAAAATCAAGTAATCCGTCTACATGATTATATCCGGTGATAATTAAAAAGAAGGCGTAGACTATAACTGCAATCATAATTGATGGTAAATGACAATAACTTAAAAGACAATAAGAAATAACCACACCAAAAAAACCTAAAACCACATCAAGTAATGGCCACAACCATGTTAAACTAACCACAGATTCAATTGAAGTATAAACTCCCAGAGGAATAATTGTAGAAAAGGTTACAAGCCCAAATAGAGAACGTAAAAATGATGAATTTTCACCTTCATCATCAAAATATTCATCTTTATTTTTACTTAAATCATCATTCATATCATCTGTCAAGTTTACACCTCAAAACCATAAGATTTTCCAGTTTAAATTTAATTTAATAAAGTATTTTCAAATAAAAATCATATTATTTTACTATTGTTTTAGTTAATTATAATTTGATATTTTTTATTTGTTTTTCAATTACAATTTAATTATATTTATTAAAATATTTAAACTTAAAAAATTTAATGATTTGAAAAAAATATTACTTGAAAAATTATGAATTTTTATTTGTAAATTATTGAATTTTATTAAATTTTAGAAAAAAAATCGAACATAAGTTTCAAGTGTAAACTTTTTTTAAAAATGTATATAAAGACCAAAGTTTTTATCAAAAAATACTTTTATTTATTCAAAACAAATCACCAATATTTTAAAAAAAAAATTAAAAATTATTCATCATTTATAAATAAATATCTTTTTAAGTAAAACAGTTGCAGTATTTAAACTATTTAAATAAGGTTTAAAAAATGAG
>CAYQMW010000155.1:0-3954 GCA_964418715.1 uncultured Methanobrevibacter sp.
TGTATTTTTACAAACTATCAAATAGGGACTTGATAAATAATAAAAATAAGAGCAAATATGTTGATTTTTATTTGAAAAAATTCAGACCCCTAAATAGTTAATCTAATTATATTATAATCTATTTCTAATTTAATTTATTTTTTTTTTTAAATTTAAGAATAATTTTTATTTTAGAAATAAATTTAAATTAATGAATTATTTTTAATTTAAATAAGAATGCTCTTGTATATTATTAAATAAATTAATCATATGCAATTAATATCTATTATCGGTGGACTTTCAGATTTTCTTGAAGGAAAAATTAGACGAAATACAATCAGTAAACTTCAGGGATTTCTTCTAAATGCAGGAGTAAAATTGTATATTTGTGATTTAATAAGCATAGTCATAATTATTTCACTAATTTTAACATTTATCATTTCAATATTGGTTTTAATATTTAATATGAATCCAGTTTATATTATTATTCCATTAATTTCACCTACTATCATATTGGTTGGAGTTTTATCTGTAAAAATGGAAAAAAGAAGGGAATTGATAGAAAAATCGGCTCCTGATTTTTTAAGGCAATTGTCTTCAATTTTAAAAGTAGGTCTTAGTTTTGAAAACGCCACGGATTATTTATCTGAAAATGGTGAAGGTCCCTTATATGATGAACTTAGACGTGCTATTATTAAAATAAAACTAGGTGAAGATTTTAATCAGACCTGGATTGAACTTGGAAATAGACTTAATTCGGAGGATTTAAAACGTATTTTTATGATTATTTTAGATAGTAGAAAAAGCGGATCTGGTATTGGGGATATTTTAGATGATTTGGCCTATGATTTAAAGGAGATAAATATTTTAAAAGAGGAGAGAAAATCTTCACTTACTATGGCGGTAATGTTTTTAATAATATCTGCTGTTATAGCCGCACCATTTGCTATGGCTATGGTCAGTGTTTATTCAAATTTCATCATATCTATGGGTCAGTATAATTTGCTACTTGATTCTGCTTTACATGTTAGTGAGATATATATTGTAATTCATTCATTTTTAGTTGGCTTTATAATCAGTTTAATATTATATGGCAGACTCAAAAAAGGAATTATATTTTCTATTCCCATTGTAGTCATATCTTATATAATATTTTATATTGTATCTAGATTTGCTATAAACCTGATTCATTTTTAGTTTTTTAACTAAATTATAATGGATTAAAAAATTTAACTAAAAAACAAAGAGGTGTTTTTTTTTGGTGTTTAATAGAATATACAATGAATTAAACGGACAGTCTTCAGCGGAAATCATATTATTATTGGGAGGTATTTTGATTATTGTATTGGTTTTATTTAATTTTTATAAAAATTATTTGTCCAGTATATCTCATCAGCTTAACTCAAGTGAAATTACCAATTTTAATAATGCTACTGAAAGACTATCTGACAGGTTTAGACTACTTTGAGTTTTAGTTATTTTAAAAATATGGTTTAATATTTTAAAAATTTCAGTTAATTATTTTAAAAAATTTAGTTAATTAATCTAAACATTTAGATGAAATCTGAAAAATAGTTATTCATAAGTACAAAATCATAGATATATAATAATTAAGAAAGTTTGAGGTATTAATATGGATGTTTTAATAAATGGTAAACACATTGATAAAGATGAGCATATGGATGTTTTAAATCCTTATGATAATTCCGTAGTTGATACAGTTCCAATATTAGATAAAAATGATGTGATATGTGCAGTTGATGCTGCAAATAATGCAAAGAAAGAAATTCAGGAATTTTCTGCACGTAAAGTTTCAAATCTGCTTTTTGACGTGTGTGATGATTTAAAAGCTGAAAGTAAAAAGATTGCAAAAGTAATTACTGAAGAAACAGGTAAACCAATATCCGGTTCTATCTTTGAAATGGAAAGATCTGTTGAAACCTTAAAATTTGCAGCTGAAGAAGCTAAAAGAATATATGGTGAAACAGTTCCTTTAGATGCAGGTCTTGGAGGTAAAGGATTTTATGGTTTTACTTTAAAACTTCCTTTAGGGGTGATTGCGGCTATTACTCCATTTAACTATCCTGTTAATCTTGCAATTCATAAGATTGCTCCTGCAATCGCTGCTAAAAATACAGTAGTTTTAAAACCTTCCCGTGAAGCACCTTTATCTGCATTACTCCTTGCAGAAATCCTTGCAAGTCATTTTCCAGATGGCGTAATAAACACTCTTACAGGTTTAGGTGAAGAGATAGGGGATGCACTTGTATCAAATGATAATATTAACAAGGTCTCATTTACAGGCAGTGTTGCAACTGGTTTAAGTATTGCAAATAATTCTGGAATGAAAAAACTTACATTGGAACTTGGTGGAAATGATCCTGTTATTGTACTTAATGATGCAGATGTTGAAAAAGCGGCTCAAGGCATTGCAAACGGAGCATATCTTTTCTCAGGTCAGGTATGTATGGGTGTTAAAAGAGTAATTGTTGAAGAGGGTATTAAAGATGAATTTACAGAAGCCCTTGTAAAAGAAACCCGTAAGCTTAAAGTTGGCAATCCTAAAGATAAAGATACTGATATTGGGCCATTAATCAATAATACTGCAGTTAAAATGGTTAGACAATCTGTTGATGATGCAGTCAAAAATGGTGCTGAGATTATTGAAGGTGGTAAGTATAAGGATAATTTCTACTATCCGACAGTTATAAGTGAAGTTAGTCAGGATATGGATTTGGTTTTAAATGAAACATTTGGGCCAATAGCTCCTATAATTGAAGTTGGAGATGTTGATGAGGCAATAAAAGTTGCAAATAATACTCGTTACGGTCTTCAAGCAGGAGTTTATACTGAAAATATTCGAAGTGCATTGAAATGTACTGAAATGATTGAAGCAGGTTCTGTATTTGTAAATAAACAGTCCACATTCAGAACTGATAACATGCCATTTGGCGGATTCAAGTATAGTGGTATGGGTAAAGAAGGATTAAAATATGCAGTAGAAGATATGTGTAAAACAAAACTCATTGGTTTTAATCTTAGATAATAATGCTCTTATTCATCTCAAATTTTCTTAATTAATCATTTTAATAAAAAAATTAGTAAATTGGTGTAGAAAACATTATTATATAAATTTGTAAACTGCTTTATGTGGAAAGCATATTATAAAAAAATATAAAAAGTGCTTTGTGAATAAAGCATTATTATGAAAAAATTTGTAAAGTGCTTTCTAGAGAAAGCAAATATAAATATTATAAAAAATATATTATATTTTGAAAATATTTTTCGGTGTTTGAATGATTAAAAGAGAACTTTATTTAAAGAAAATTCACCATCTTTTTGATACAGATTTTATCAAGGTCATTATAGGTTTAAGAAGGTCTGGAAAAACTTATCTGTTAAAAAGTATTATGGACGAACTTAAAGATAAAGGTGTAAAAGAAGAAAACATTATTTACATTTCATTTGAATTAGTAGAATATAAAAATATTTTCACATCACAGCAATTGGATGAGTTAATTTTAAATCTTACAAAAGACCTTGAAGGTAAAATATATCTTCTTTTTGATGAAATTCAAATTGTCGAATCTTGGGAAAAATCAATTAATGCATATAGGGCATCTTTTGACTGTGATATTTATATAACAGGTTCTAATTCTAAGTTACTATCTAATGAATTAGCAACTCTTCTTGCAGGACGTTATATTAAAATTAATTTATATCCTTTTTCATTTAGCGAAATTCTACAATATAAAAAAGAAATTGATAATGTAGATTTAACTAAGGAAAATATAAAAGATTTCTTTAAAGAATATCTTCTATTTGGTGGAATGCCAGGTTTACTTCCTATTAAGGATGAGGATATTAAAATTGCATTACTTCATGATATTTATGATTCGATAATTGTTCATGATATTCTCTCAAGATACAAAATTAATGATATTGATTTATTTAAACGTTTTTCTTATTTTTTAA
>CAYQMW010000156.1:0-3950 GCA_964418715.1 uncultured Methanobrevibacter sp.
TTTTTATTAAATAAATTTTATATATAATGTTGATTAATCTATAACTAAATAATAACAATTTAATAGGGATTATAAGTTGTTATAACTAATAACTATAAATTTTATTATTTAAAATTTTATACAAGATTTTTTAAATTATCATAGGCTTTTAAAAAAATTAATCTGAATTTTTAATTATCTTTTTAAAAATTTTATAAAATTAGAATTAGTAAAATGAATTTCTATAATGCATATATTATTTAATATTATATTAATCAATTGGAGGTGAAGATTTGAGGACTAAATCTAAATTAATATTGATATTTGTTTTTATTTTTATTGTCACTGTTTTATGTTCTGTTTTTGCATACATGTCAATTGTAGATAATAGTCAATCAAGTTCTTCATCTGTACAATATTCAACTGATGAGTTTATCACTCAGGGACAAATCGTTCCTGTTATTACTGTTCACATGAAACCTAGTGTTGAAACTGGTCTTGCTTATCAGGAGTATACTAAATCCTGGGTTAATTACTGTCCATTTTGTCATAAAATTGGTACATTAACTGATACTCCTAAGGATACTAATCGTAACCAGACTGTTCCTGAAGGGGAAATTACCTGTGATATGTCTCTTGGAGGATGTGATGCTGATTTTGATGGGGTAACAGGTAAGGATAAACTTTGGAGAAATGTATATCTTATACGTGCTGATCCTAATCAAATCATAAATACTTCAAATGGTAATTATATATTTTTAAATAGTTATGATATGGATGCTAAATCCCATGTTAGAAATAATCAACTAATTGATTTTGATTCAAATAATACAAATATTGTAGGAACCTCTTTTTACGAGTAAATACTTTTTTTTATAAAAATAAATAATCTGATAATTTAAATTTTAAACTCTTAAAGTTTTAATGATTATGTTTTAAAATTCTTAATTTCTTGAAATACTTGAAATTCGGCCTATTTTTATTTAAATGCTTAATTTAAAATTATTATTTATTTAAAATACTAATATTAAATTTTTAATAATAAAGTTTTTAAACTTTTAAGTCAAATTATTATTTAAAAATAATTTTATAAATTAATAAAATTTATTGTGATAATATGTCAATTAATGAGGATAATATTAAAATTATTGATGGTGGAATATGTGCTGTTAGTGGTGTTGAAACTGCAGGTATTAAAGAGGGAAAATATGGTGTTGCAATCATAGTATCACCAGATAGTAATGCATCAGCAGTTTTTACTTCTAATAAGGTAGTTGCTGCACCTGTAATTCACACTAAAGAAATTATTGAAGACGGTAAATTATCTGCTATTGTTGCAAATAGTGGTAATGCTAATTGTTTTACAGGCCAGCAAGGTATTAAAGACTGTGAATATATTGTAGAGCATACCAGTAAATTAATTAATATTCCAAGCAATCAAATTGCCTCATCATCAACAGGTGTTATTGGCCGTCAAATGCCTATGGACATTATTGAACCATTAATTGATAAAGTATCAAAACAACTAACTCATTCAAATGATGCATCAACTGACGCTGCAAAAGCAATCATGACAACTGATACTCATCCTAAAGAGTGTGCAGTTGAAATTAATATTGATGGAAAACCTGTTAGAATTGGTGGAATATGTAAAGGTAGTGGTATGATTGCACCTAATATGGGTACAATGCTTGCATACATTACAACTGATGCAATAATAGATTCTCATTTTATCAAAATCGCTTTGACTAATTCAGTATCTAAAAGTTTTAATATGATTGTTGTAGATGGTGATGAAAGTACTAATGATACAGCAATTTTAATGGCAAATGGTAAATCAGATGTAGAGGTTGTTAAAAGAGGCATAATTAATAAGGACTTCCAAAATGCATTAGATTATCTATGTATTAATTTAGCTAAACAGATGGTACGTGATGGTGAAGGAGCAAGCAAATTTTTAGAGGTCAATGTTAAAGGTGCATTATCTCCTGCTGATGCAATTTTAGCTTCAAAATCTGTTGCAAGTTCAATGTTATTTAAATCTGCAATCTTTGGTGAAGATCCTAATTGGGGAAGAATAGTTTCAGCTGTAGGTTATTCAACCTGTCAGATGAATCAGGATATAATTTCAATATCAATTGGAAATGAAAGTATTTTTGAAAAACCTAATAGTGAAAAATCAGTTTACCTTGTAAAGGAAGGGGAAATATTAGCTTTTGAAGGAACAGAAAACTTAAAAAAGGCAGAAGAATTAATGGCTGAAACAGATATTGTTGTTGATATTGATTTAAACCTTTCTGATGGTGAGGCAACTGCATGGGGCTGTGATTTAACATATGATTATGTTAAGATAAATGGTGAATATACTACCTAAACAATATTTTATTTTTATTTTTATTTTCTTAATGGAATTATGCTAAAATTAATCTAATTATGCAAACTCTTATATACTATAATAAATAAATTATTTTGTGTTATATAAATTCTTATTTTAAAAAATGATTATTATTAAGAATTATTCTTTTATTAAAATATTTAAAAAATATTTTAATTCATTATTATTTGAAATTAAATTTTATAGGTGATAATATGGCAAAAGTTAAAGGAACTAACAGAAGAACCAGACCTAAATCTGGTTATAAAAAACCTGGAAGTAAACATGGAAGAGGAGCTAAACAAACCTGGAAAAAACGATAAGTTTTTAAATACTCATTTTACTTCTTTTTTATACTTATAAATAACTGTTTTTAAATATCTTTTTAGAAATGACCCTTGGTCTAAATTAACTATTATTAATCAATGGTAGTTTTTAAAATCTTTTTTATATATATTCTTGATATTTAATTAAATTGTGAAAAAATTCATTTTAATTTTAGTGATTATATGTATGATGTAAATATTTTAGTGGAAGCATTACCTTATATTAAAAAATTCCATGGTAAAAAAATATTAATTAAATATGGTGGCCATGCAATGGTCAATGAAGAGGCAATGGCTTCAACTGCTAGAGATACTGTGCTTTTAAAATATGTAGGAATGGATCCTATAGTTGTCCATGGTGGAGGGCCTGAAATTTCAAGGGCTATGGAAAAATTAGGTAAAAAAGCAGAATTTGTAGAAGGTTTACGTGTAACTGATGAAGAAACTATGGAAATCATTAAAATGGTTCTTGTTGGTAAAATTAGTACTAACATTGTTTCTCAAATAAATTTACATGGTGGAAAAAGTATTGGTATTTCAGGTAAAGACAGTGAACTTCTTCATGCTAAAAAAAGACCTAATAGAGTATTAATTAATGAAGATACTGGTGAATCTAAAGAAGTAGATTTAGGTTTTGTTGGAGATGTCATCTGTGTAAACAATAGTATACTTGAAATGTTTACCTCAAATGGTTATATTCCAGTAGTTGCTCCAATTGGTTTAGGTGAAAATGGATCTACATTAAACCTTAATGCTGATACTGCAGCAGGGGAGATTGCAGAAAGTATTGATGCAGAAAAACTCATTATTTTAACTGATGTTCCAGGTGTTTTACGTGATCCTAAGGATCCATCTTCATTGATTACAAAAATTCATCTTGATGAAATTCCAGGACTTATTGAGGAAGGTATTATTACTGGTGGTATGATTCCTAAAATTGAAACATGTGTCAATGCGGTAAAAGGTGGAGTAAAATCCGCTCACATAATTGATGGTAGAAATCCACACTCAATACTTCTTGAAATCTTTACAAAAGAAGGTATTGGAACAATGATTTATGGTGATGAATAAATCATTTTCTTTTTTTTATTTTTCTATTTTTCTTAAAATAAGTTTTTATTAAAATAAGCTATTTTTTAATTTTCTTAAAACAATATTATTTTTTAATTTTTTAATTAAAATCTTCTATTTTTTAAAATAACATTTTATTTTTATTATTCAATTTTTTTATTTTTAAATTAAGCGATTTTTTTTTTTTTTTTTTTGTGAGT
>CAYQMW010000157.1:0-3946 GCA_964418715.1 uncultured Methanobrevibacter sp.
TATAATTAGAACATTGCATACAATAATTTAAATTAGAATAAAAATCAACATAATCTGACAAGTAATCACTTGTTTTAACTGTCTTTATAATTTTTTTAGCAGAATACATTAAATCCCCTACACATTTAATTAATTATATTTTATATTTAATTAAATAAAATTCTTTCTTAAAATTAATTCAAATAAGATTCAAATAATATATATAATCAATAGTTATAAGAATATTTAAGATTGATAATTTGAAAGAATACTTGCATTAGAATAGAAAATTAAAATAAATTTAACAAATAACTCAGATAATAATATTATTATTTAAAAAATAATTGAAATAATTTAAAATAATTTAAAATAATTAAACAAATAAAATTAATATTAATTAAATAAAATATAGTTATAATTAAATTTAAATTAAATTTTAATTAGAGTGAAAATATGAATAAAGATGAAGAGTTTACTCACCTTACTGATAATGGCATACATATGGTAGATGTTTCAGCTAAAGCAGAACAAACAAGAAAAGCTGTAAGTAGTGGAAATATCTATCTTAAAAAAGAAACCATTTCAAAAATTAAAAATTCAGAAATTAAAAAAGGAAATGTACTTACAACAGCACAAATTGCAGGAATCCAGGCTGTAAAAAATACTTCATTCATCATTCCTTTATGCCACCCATTAAGCATTACAGGTATTGAAGTAGAATTTGATGTTAATGAAGAGTATATTAATTGTAAAGTGAGTGTAAATTCTAAAGGTCAAACAGGAGTAGAAATGGAAGCAATTACTGGTTGTAGTGTTGCACTTTTAACAATATGGGATATGGTTAAAGCTGTTGAAAAAGATGAAAATGGTCAGTACCCTAATACCAGAATAAGTAATATTGAAGTAATTAAAAAAGAGAAAATTTAATGAATATACTTATTAATTTATATTATTATTTATTAATTATCTAATTATTAATTCATTTTATAACATAATTTTATATTTGATTTTTGAAAATCCAAATTCAATGAAATTTAAAGATAATAGTTTTCATAAGGACTCACATATAGTTTATATACCTATTTAAAAATAGAATATTATAAAACATAAAAAACTGATTAATATGGAAAATCTCGATGAAAATATAGCAAAAATAATTAAGGCAAGTTATCCTTATATTGAGGAATTTAATCCTGCACAAAAAGCTGTACTTGATAGTGGATATATTGAGGATAAGTCTAATTATATAATTGCAATACCAACTGCAAGTGGTAAAACAGTACTTGGAGTACTTGGTTTACTTAAAAGTCTTATAAATGGATCAAAAGCCATATATGCAGTTCCCCTTGTTTCAATTCAAAATGAAAAAATTAAAGAATTTAAAAAATTTGAAGAATTTGGAATTAAAGTAGGTCGCCACCCAAGTTCCAGTGACTTGTCAGTAATGGTTTTTGAAAGTTTTGATACTCTTACACGGTATAATTGGAATGTACTTAGAGATATTGATTCTATCGTAGTTGATGAATTCCATATGATTGGTGAAGATTCCAGAGGACCTACCATTGAATGTGCTCTTACAAGAGCAAGAATAATTAATCCTTCAATGAGAATAATTGCACTATCTGCAACACTTGCAAATATGGAGGATATTCAAAAATGGTTAAATGCTAAAGTAGTTGAACATGATTATCGTCCAGTACCTTTAAAAAAGCAAGTCCTTGATAATGAAATGTTTAATGTGAAAACTAAAAATGATGTTATTGTTAAAATCATTGAAAAGGCTAAAAAAGAAAACAGTCAAGCATTGAGTTTTGTATCTACAAGAAGATTTACAGAAAGTTTAGCCAAATATGTTGCAGGTAAAATTAAAAATAAAGTGACTAAAAAAGAGAAAGAAAGATTTGTTGCAGTTTCTGAAAAACTATTAGATGTTCCAAAAAGAAAAGGATCAAGACCAACAACTACATGCCTTGCCCTTGCAGAATCAGCAAAATACGGTTGTGTATTTCACCATGCAGGATTATTCTCTGAACAGAAAGAAATTATTGAAGATGAATTTAGAGCAGGAAACATATTAATGATTGTTGCAACACCAAGTTTAATGTATGGCGTAAACTTACCTTCAAAATCAGTTATTATTCGTGATTATACACGTTGGACCAATCAGGGCCCACAGTCAATACCTGTATTTGACTATGAACAGATGTCTGGAAGAGCGGGAAGGCCATTATATGATAAGGAAGGATATTCTTATTTACTTGCAAAAACTTCTGAAGAAGCAAAAAACCTTGAAGAAATTTATGTTAATGGAGTTATAGAAGATACCAATTCTAAACTAATTGAAAATAAAGATGCATTCTACAAGCAAATTATTGCACAAGTAGCATCATCAATATCAAAAAATCCTGATGAACTATTTGACTTTTTCCAAAAAACTTTATATGGATATCAGATGAATAAAAATGAATCTTTAAGCTTTTTTGCAGAAGAAACCTTAAAGTATGAAATCCAAACTTCCCTTGAATATTTAATGAAAAATGGAATTTTACAATTTACTCCAAGTGGTCTTAAGGCAAGTGAGTTTGGCCTATTAATTGCCAAATCAAATTATGCTGTAAATACGGCGATTAAAATCAAAAAATATGCTACACGTGTTGGTGATAACCTTAATATTGGAGAACTCATTTATTTACTCTCCCAAACTGTAGATTTACCACTTATATCACGTAAAGCAGGAAAAAATAAAGAACCTATTATTGAAAAAATGACCTCACTTGGAATATTTACAACTGATGTTGGAAATCCTGAATCTACATGTGTTTCACTTATGGAATGGATTAATGAAAAAACAGAATATGAAATTGAAAATAAATATAATGTTTATTCCGCATCATGTAGACGTTGTGCCCTTGAAGCATCAATGCTCATTAAATTTACAAAAGATACATTTGAAGTCTTTGGAGAATACAAATATGTTAATGACTTAAATAAATTATCTGCAAGATTATATTATGGGGTTAAAGAAGACATTATCCCTCTTGTTCTTGGAGTTAAAAGACTTGGAAGAAAAAGAGCAAGAGCAGCTGTTGATGTTTTTGGTGAAGACTTAAGAGTTGCAAGTTTAAGAGACCTTCAAAAGATTGACGGCATCGGTCCAAAACTTGCCCAAAGAATCAAAGAGTTTGCTGATGCATATAATTCACAATAAAAAAAACCATATCAAAAATTATAAATTTTTAATAATATTTACTTATAACAGAATTCTAAAACTTAAACTTATTGATTAATAAATTGTCAAGTTTTAAAGGTCATATAAAAAAAGCATTAAAATTAGATTAGAATTTATAAAAAATAGTAAAAAAATAAAAGAAATTGGAAATAAATTAACCTCCACCAGTTACATTATCACCAATAGTCATATCATTTATTTCGCTTTGTCTTTCTTTGAAACTTTCTTCATCAAAAGTTCCATCTCTATTATAGTAATCCTCTTTATCAAGGATCTCATTTTCATATAAAACTTCTACTGCATCAGAGCGATACCACATATCAGTTTCTTGAATCTTAACCCAATATTGTTCATCTTTAATTCTCAAATCTTCAACTTCACCAGTAGTACCTGTAGCAGTATAACGAACAGTTTCCCCTATTTCAATATTTCTACCAATGGCATCTTTAATATCCATCAAATCACAACCAAAATAAAACTATTCATTACTAATATTTATATTTTTAAACTTTAAATTAAATTTAGCCTATATATTTATTTAAAAATCAAATAATCTAAGTAAATCAATAAAATAAATAAATAAATAAAAAATTAAATTAATAAATTAAATTTAATTAATAAATTAAATAAGCAAATAATTAATTTAAGTTTAAAATGAAATAATAAGTTAAAAATATTTATTAATTATCTTCAGCAATGTCAACATTAATATTTAATAATACATAATCTCCAATACTT
>CAYQMW010000158.1:0-3937 GCA_964418715.1 uncultured Methanobrevibacter sp.
AAGGAGATATTATTGTTGCTGGTGAAAATTTCGGCTGTGGCTCTTCCAGAGAACAAGCTCCTGTTGCTATTAAAACTGCTGGCGTAGATGCAATTATTGCAAAATCTTTTGCAAGAATCTTTTATAGGAATGCTGTTAATATTGGGCTTCCTGTAATCAAGTCAGATATTGGAGCTAATGATGAAGATATTATATCTGTTGATTTATCTAAGGGTATAATAACTAATCAAACAACAGGTGAAATTGAAGAATTTGAACCTTTTAAAGATTTTATGTTAGATATATTAGAAGATGGTGGACTTGTAAACCACTACTTAAAAACAAAAGAATAAATGTCTTTTATATATCTTTAAATTAACAACTAATTTTATATTTTTTCAAGATTTTTTAATTATTAAGATTGATTTTTTTTGATAAAAAGTTTTAACGTTTGGAGGAAATAAAATGGAATGTCCAATTTGCGGATCGGGTGATGTAATAATATTAAAATCAAAAGAAACAAGTTCCCGTAAAAAACAAATTAACGATTATTTATTAAAATGTAAGGAATGTGAACATGTATTTAAGGATAGAGTAACTCAACATAAAGCTATACCATGTAGATTGATTGTTAGTGAAAATGAAAAATCTACAAAAACTACAGTTGATTTATATCCTGATGAAAGATTGAAAGTTGGAGATGTTTTACTTATTGATAAAGGGCAGGTTAAAATTAAAGCGATTGAAAACAATGAAAAAAGAGTAAGCTCTGAGATAGTATCAGAAATTAAGACCATATGGGCTTCATCTCTTGAAATACCTGCAAGATTTGGTTTATCAATTGATTTTCATGGTAAAGTTAAATCATATAAGCTTGATGTCGATAGGGATTTTGAGATAGGTACTAATGATATTATTAAAATTGATAATTATATTCTTAAAGTCCATATTATTAAAACAGATACTAAAAAGATTACTACAGGTTCTGCTAAGGCAGATACTATAAAAAGAGTTTATACTAAAACCATTAAGTTAAAAACCTATGATTATGATTTAACTGATAATATTGTTAAAGTAAAAGATGATGAATATTAGTTAAAAATCTTTTTAACTATTATTCCATTTTTTAATTGTTAATTATTAATTATTGAATTATTTACAATTATTTTCTTATATTATTATTTTAATTATTTTTTATTTTTTATTCTACATATACTATTAATTATTTTATTAAACTAATCCAATTATTCATTATTTATTTAATCAGACTTATCCAAATTCATTATTTTATTAGAGTAAGATTATTCATTATTTATTAAAAATTGTGTGTTTATTATGAATCAAATTAAAGTAGCAATTGAAACATTTGGCTGTACATTTAATAAGGCAGATTCACAGATTATGGCAGGTAAATTAGCTGATGCAGGTATGGAACTTGTTGAAGAGATTGATGATGCAGATGTTATTATTGTTAATACATGTTATGTTAAACAACCTACTGAAAGTAAAGTTACAACCAGAATTCAAAAACTGCAAAAAAATTATCCTGATAAAAAAGTAATTGTTAGTGGATGTATGGTTGAAATAGATCCTGGAAAATTAGATAAAATAGCCGATGATTCAACTAATTGGATAGGGCCACATCAATTAAACAAAACAGCTGAAGTTATAAAAGCAAGTTATAATGGAGAGTTTTTAAGAGAGACAGGTCTATCAAAAGATTCTAAAGTTGGTCTTAATAAGGTAACTGATGATCCATTTATCCATATTATTCAGATTTGTGAAGGTTGTTTAGGTGTATGTAGCTTTTGTTGTACTCGTTTAGCTCGTGGACCACTTCATTCATATCCAATAAGTGATATTACTGATGAAGCTAAAAAAGCAATTGATTCTGGTTGTGTTGAAATTGAACTTACTGCTCAGGATACTGCAGCATTTGGTCATGATACTGGTGAAAAACTATCAAGTTTAATTAAAGAAGTGGCTAATATAAATGGAAATTTCAGAATTCGTGTTGGAATGATGCATCCTAAAAATATTTTTAATGATGTTGATGAAGTGATTGAAGCTTTTAAATTACCAAATGTATATAAATTCATTCATTTACCTGTTCAAACTGGTAGTGATAAAGTATTAAAAGACATGAATAGAAGACATACTGTAAAAGAATATACTGATTTTGTCAAAAAAATAAGAGATTCTATTCCTGATATTACTCTTGCAACTGATATTATTGTAGGTTATCCAACAGAAACTGATGAAGACTTTCAAAAAACAATTGACCTTTTAAATGAAATTAAACCTAATCTCATACATTTATCTAAATATAGACATAGGCAGGGGGCACTTTCATCTTCACTTGAAGAGATACCTCATTCAGTTATGAAAGAAAGATCAAGAAAACTTACTGAAATCAAAGAAAATATTACAAAAGATGAAAATAAACATCTTTTAGGCCAAATTCTCGAAGTTCTAATTGTACAAAAAGGATCTAAAGGAGGATATATTGGTAAGTCTAATTCATATTTACCTGTTGTAGTAGATGATGCAGAAATAGGTACTTTTGTTAATGTTAAAATAACCAGGACAACTAGTACATATTTAGTTGGTGAAATAGTAAATTAGAACTATATTCTTAAATAAGGTCAGTTTTTTATTATTCATTTTTTTTAAAATTTTTAATTTTATTTTAAATAGGTTTAATTTTTCAATTTTTCAAAATCTTTTATAAATTTTTTAAAAATAATCTAAATTTTCAATTTTTCACAAAATTTTTTAATATTTTTAAAATTTTTTTAAAAATTTTATTTTTTTAAAATTTTTGAGCTAATTTTTCATTTGATATTTATTTTTTTAAATTTTTATCTTATGATTAAATTAATTTTTTATAATTTTTCTTTAATTTAGTGTAAATTATAACTGGTGAAATTTTAAAAAATTTAAAGAATTTTAAGGCTTTTTTCAATACGATTTTAATAATTTGGTCTTTATTTACTTTATATCGAACAATAAATAGTAATTTTGTTATAAATCATAATCAATATTTTTTATGTTATCATTATTCTGTTAAAATTACTCATATATTATTTATAATAATTATTCATTTTTATTTTTAAGTTTAAGGCATTTTAATTTTTTTAATTTTCCAATTTTTTAACTCTTTTTAATGAGTGTTTTAAGTTATAACTTTTAATATTTTTACTTAATTTTTACCTTAGTATTAAAAAATTTTTTAAATTTTACACTAGGTATATTTTCACTTAACATACTGAATATGAGTAATTTTTAATGATTTTTTAACGAAACCTTTATATACTATGTAGTACAACAATTATTTGGAGGTGAAAAAATGAGTGAATTACCAATCGCACCAGTCGGTCGTATCTTAAAAAATGCTGGAGCACAAAGAATTTCTGATGACGCAAAAGTTGCATTAGCTGAAGCATTAGAAGAAAAAGGTGACGAAATCGCACAAAAAGCTGTTAATTTCGCACGCCACGCTGGTAGAAAAACCGTCAAAGCTGAAGATATCAAATTAGCTATCAAATAGATTTGTTTGAGAGTTTTTTTGTATTACAGTTTTAACGATGTATTTTTTTATAAGTTTGGCCAGTTCTAAATGGCCATCTTATTCTTTTATATTTTTTATAATTTTTAATTAATTCTTATTTTGACTATTTTTTAAATCATTTTAATTAGTGTAATATTATTGTTTTAATTAAAAATTCGATGATCTTTTTAATATTATTCTTGAATTTTTTATGAGTTCAATTAAATATTTAAATAAATAGTAAAGTTTATATATCATTTTTGATATAGTTTTATAGGTATGTAGGTCCGGTGGTCTAGGGGTATGATACCTCCTTGACGTGGAGGGGATCACGAGTTCAAATCTCGTCCGGACCATATGCCATGGTAGTTCAGATGGGAGAACGCTAGACTGAAGATCTAGATGTCG
>CAYQMW010000159.1:0-3858 GCA_964418715.1 uncultured Methanobrevibacter sp.
GTAACCACTAGCTTCACCAAAGAAAAACTCGACAATATGACTAAAGCTGGTGTTGACTGTATTGTAAACATTTGTCCTTTCTGTCACATGCAATTTGATGTAGGTCAAAACGAAGTTAACGAACAATATGGTACTGATTTCCACTTACCAGTTTTACACTTAGCTCAATTATACGGATTAGCAATGGGATTATCTGCTGATGAGTTAACCTTCGGTGCTCAACAACAAGATATTGCTCCTGTAATTGAAAAAATTAACTAGATTTAGAGAATTTTTCTCTAATTTTTTTTCTATTTTTTTATCTAAATTTAATCAAATCTTCTTTTCTTATAAATTATTGTAAAAATTAATTTTTATTAAAAATTTTATTAATTATCTTATTTTTAGAAATTGATAATCGATTATGTGCTATAAGTTTAGTAAATAAATTATTATCAAAACTATTTTATACTATTTTAATTAAATATCTCTATATATTATATACATTTATTATATAGTTTAAGAAAAAATATAATATATTATAAATATCGTAGGTGATTTATTATGTTTGTAGCTACATTAGGAGGAATTTTTAAATTTAAAGATCTTCCTGAAGAATATGGTCCTTATGTACAATTTAAGGCAACTATTGAAAAAAGAGAAGTTCAAGATACTGATGAAATTGCAATTTTAGATATTACTGGTACTGATAGTCACCATGTCCTCTTTTTAGATTCTTATAATAATATTGAAGAAATTAAAAAAGAACTAGAAGAAGCTGATGCTAAAGTTAATATTACTACTTTAAAAATATTGGAAGGCCATTTATGAGCTCTTTACCTGTTGAACAATTGTGGTTAGTTTTATTAGATTTGCTAACTGCATTAAAAAAACAGAATATTAAAATTCCTGCTGAAATTAATAGGGATATGGGTTTAACTAAAAGTCAAATTAGTTTTTATAAAAAAGACACTTCTCATCCAGATATGATTAATGAAATTGGAAGGGCAAGTGTTACTTTATCTGATATACAAAATCAATTAGTTGATCTTGCTTGTGAAAAAGTTTCAGATAAATATGCTGAACAGTGGATAGATAAAATTAGAAGAGCAAATAAAGGTGAACAGTTATATGATGTTCCAGATATTCACTCTAAATTTAATCTAAACCCTCCACCAGGATTTTCAACTAGCCGTATAACTTTTAAAAAACCAGTTCCTGAAGAAAGAGTTCAGGATATTGCAGAATCTTATGGTTTAATCATTGAATATGATGATGATTTAACTATAACTGTATATGGCGATAAAGAAGATGTTCAAAAAGGAATTAAGGAAATGGGTTCATTCTTTTTAGAATAGTCTTTTTATTTTTTATTTTTTTATTTCAGTTTATTAATTCAGTTTAAATTCTAATATCTAATCTAATCTAATCTATTTTTTCTATGATTATATTATGTATTGCTTTTATTTTTTATTAGTCTTAATTAATTTATTATTAATTTTAAACCTTTATGGCTACTTTTTTATTATTTAACATTTCTTATGTGATGTTTGCAGGCTTATTTTTAAAAACAATTTGTTTTACTTGAAATAGTAAATTTATTTAATGGAAGATAATATAATAATTATTAAGTATAATTTATTGAGGTATTTTTTTATGAAAATTTTATCAATCAGCGATGTACACGGAGAAAAGAATGAAAATTTCATTAATTATTTAAAAAACAATGATGATATTGATTTGATTTTAATTAGCGGAGATATTACTAATTTCGGTCCTGTGGAATTTGTTGGAGAATTTGTTGAGGGTATTGTTAATTTAGGTTTTGATGTTTTTGCAATTCAGGGTAACTGTGATCCTGTTGATGTACCTGATGCAATTAAGGATACAGATGCAGTATGTCTTCATAATAATATTAAAACTTATGGAAATGCGGTCATTTTTGGATTTGGAGGTTCTAATCCTACACCTTTTGACACTCTGGGGGAATTTGAAGATGAATATTTATATGACAATATTAAGGAATTGGTCTTAGGTTATGAAAATACCTCAACTGAGGATAAAAAAGTTAAAATATTGCTTACTCATGCTCCTCCATTAGGCAGCCAGGCAGATAAAATCCCTGATGGTGTTCATGTAGGAAGTAAAGCAGTAAGGGATATTATAGAAGAATTTGATATTGACATTAACATATGCGGTCATATTCATGAAGCAAAATCTACTGATGAGATTGCAGGTACAGTTGTTGCAAATCCTGGAATGCTTAAAGATAACTATGGATGTCTTGTTACAATAGATGATGACTCATTAGATTTTAATGTAGAAATTGTTTCATTTGAATAGTAATATATTCAATAAGCTCAAATAGAACTTAAAAATTCTCTCCTAAAAAACTTCCCATTCCTATTAAATAATTATCTTAAAGAAAAAAGGAATTTTAAAAAATTCTAAATAAAATTTAATTTTTTTTTTTTTTTGGGAGGGGAGAATCTTATTTTTTTTAAAATCACATAGGTTTTTGAAAATCCGCTAATATTATATATTATTTCAACAAAATTATAATTATGGAAATTAAGACAAGATTAGATAAATATGATAATTTAAGAGGACTGGCAATGTTTCTAATTGTGTTAATGCATTTAGATGTATTAAGCGTTCTTGCTGGTTTTCCACAAAATTTATTGAAAGTTATTCACTTACCATTGCTCTTTTTTGTAGCAGGTTATTTTTCAAAAATAGGGCCTGATGAAGGTATAAAAAGTTTTAAACGTATTTTAGTACCTTATTTAGTTTTTTATATTATAGCCAAGATTTTTAAATGGCTTGTATTCGGCAGTAAATTAACTTATCAGGGTATGTTCTTTAAAACTTCTATGTGTTTATGGTTCTTGATGGCATTGTTCCTGATGAAAATGATGCTACCAATTTTCGACAGATTCAAATATCCAATATTAACCTCAATAATATGTGCACTGTTGATTGGATTCATAAATCTAGATTCCAGTATATTAGCATTGACTCGTTGTTTTGGATATTTCCCTTTATTTTTAGTAGGATTCTACTATAAACAAACTAAGAATAATATTACAACTCAATATGCTAAAATAGTAGAGTTTTTCAATAAGCACTACAAGATTATATCTGTTTTGGTTGTAATCCTTGCAGTTATTGTATGTTTCAAATTCCAGCTTAGAATATTCCAATTTAAAGAACCATATTCTGGAAACTTGCTCTATGAAATGATTAAAAGATTAATTGTTATTGTAGTAGAAATTGGAGTTGTATTGGTATTTGATAAATATATGCCAAATAAAAACTGTTACTTATCCAAAGACGGTAGAAATTCATTGGCAATATATTTGCTACATCTCTATCCGTATCTATGTCTAAAAGAGGTAATGCCTCATTCATTTGCACACAACCTACCATTATATCTGGTAATAACATTTGGACTTGCAGTCATAGTTACATTTATACTTTCAAGAGATGTTGTTACTAAATATCTAAATAAATTTACAGATGGAATTTATAATATATTTGCAAAACCGATTTAAATTCCATTTTTTTATTTTTTTTTATTTTTTTCATGCTATTATTATAAATAAATACATAAACTATTTTTTTATGTTTTAGATAAAGTCTATTTATTTTTGAATTAAAAAAAAATTCAATTATTTAACTGGGTCTAAAATACTAATAACCTAAAATGAAATGGCATATTTTTTCATTAAAACTTTATTAAATATATTAAAATTTATATAAAAGTTAAAAAGAAATTTAAATGATTCAATTAAAATTATAGTTTCAGGATAAGAAGAATGCTATTTTCTAAAAATCACTTAAGTTTTTGAAAGTGCCAAAATCAATTAGTAATTTTTA
>CAYQMW010000160.1:0-3695 GCA_964418715.1 uncultured Methanobrevibacter sp.
AGTACTTTTTTTTATTCTTAATTCATAATGTTTGTTTATATAATTGAAGGAATTTTTTATATAAATTTTAAATATTTTAGGAAATTATTTTTTTAGGAAGTCATTTTTAAGAAATTATATATTATATAAAAATTAAAAAAAGTAATATACTTAAAATTTTTAAAAAATTACTATTCATTTTACAATCATTTTCATGGGATATTATGAGAAATGAACATAAAGAAATTGACTTTGAAGAGGAAGCAGATAGAATATGTAAAAAGCTTTCAATTAAATATGAACCATTATTTAGAAGAAGTCAAATGAAATATGATAGAAGCTTTTCAAACTTTGATAAGTACTGTAAAGACTTAGTTAATGAAGAGATAGAAAAAATAGAATTTAAAATCTCAAATAGGCTTGAAGTCTTACAAATCAAATTAAGTAAGTTTGATATTAAAAGTGAATAATATTATATTTGCCTTCAATATCCTATTAAAATTAAAATTAGAGTTACAACTCATTTACAATTAGAATTAAATTATAATTACAATTTACTATTTTTTACTAGTTTCCTATAACTCTAAGATTTTCCATTAAAATTTGTGGAATTATAAAACTTCCATATTGTTTTATTTCTGATTTTATTCCACTACAATCTTTAAGTCCTTCATATATATTTCCACTAATCATGGCTTTTTTTACAGGACTTGTAATTTCTCCATTTTCAATTAAAAATCCATTACTTGCTTCAACAGAAAAGTCTCCTGAAATCGGATTTGCAGTATGTGCTCCAAGTACACTACTTACTATAATGCCTTTATCAATCTCGGATATATCTTGCATATCTTTAAAATCAAATATTACATTTGATGTGGAAACTCCAGGTATTCCGGCGAAAGATCCTCTAAAACCATTAGATGTACTAACACATTCTCCCTTATTGGCATTATAAATATTATAAATAAATCCTTTAAGAATTCCATTTTCTACGATTTCGGTTTTTTGTGATGGTGTACCTTCACTATCACATGATCCTGAAGCCAGTCCTCCTTCATAAGTATTATCATCATAAATTGAAAGGTTTTTACAGGTGATTTCTTCTCCAATTTTATCTTTAAGAATACTTCGACCTCTAAGGACATTGTCTCCATTAATTCCATTTAAGAAATTGTTTAAAAGTCCAACACCTGCATGATAATTTAAAACAACAGGCATATCTCCAGTATCTATTTCGCATCCTCCGATAGAATCTTTTGCAAGTTTGCATGTGTCGTATGCTATTTTTTCAGGATTTAAATCATAAGTGCATTTTGACTCTCCGTCGTATGCATTGGACAATTCCTCTCCTTTTATGGCATTTACTGCAATATATCCTCCAAAACCTGTTGATTTGTCATAAGCCTCAAGACCATTTGAATTTACAATTAATTTTTCGCCCATACCTGTTGAAAATTGAGCTGAACTTACATTACAATTTTCTTCTTCGGCAATATCAAACATTCCTCTCAAGTATTCTCTTCCATCATCAAGTGTAACATCATCAATTCTTTTATCAAAACTATTTTTTACTTTTTTAAATTTAGATGCAGTTGCAAATTCAAAGTATTCGTCTTCTTCATTTATTTTAGAATTTAGAAATGCTTGTTTTGCTGTTTTTTCTATTTCATTAATATTGCTGGTATAGGCATAACCTAATTTTTTATCATTAATTACACCAATTCCAATACCTAAATTAAGTTCTTCTTTTGCAAAATTAAGTTCTGTTTTCTCTGCACTTAATTCTAATTCTTTGGATTGTTCTATGTATACTTCGTAATTATCACAATATTTTGAAACTTCATCTACAGCTTTTTTTGATAATTCATATAACATAAGTTTCACTCACTTTAAGGGTTTTTTAATTAATCTTTACAGTTAAAAACAAATTTGTTTATTGCCTCACAGACTCCATCACCATATTTAAGTGGGGATATGTAATCTGCCATTTCTTTAAGGCGGACATCTGCATTTTGAACTGCTACTTTAAAACCACAATGTTGGAAGAATTCTAAATCATTTTCACTATCTCCAATTGCCATAACATTCTCTGGAGATATATTTTGCCATTCAAGTAGTTTTTCAAGAGAACTTCCTTTATTGATTTTCGGATCTGTTAAATGCAGTGCAAAACCACTATCGTATACAATAACATTAAAGTCACTTACTGCATTTGAAAGTTCTTCTCTTGTAACATTGTCTTTATAATAGCATTTCTCAGCAAGTCTAAAATCATTATCACTTGAGTTCATTATATGGGGAACTTTTTCAATTACATGTTGGTGTGCCTTTTCAACTTCAGTTTTATCTCCAAGAACAAGGATTTCTCCATTGTTACAGTCTTCTTTGAAGATACCTCCTCCGTTTTCAAAGACAATTCCTCCACTTGAACCAATTAGTACTGCAGTTGCATATGCAAAGTTTGCAACATTGCCTGTTACAATAATTGTAGGAATGCCTTTATCTTCAAGGGCTCTAATTGCTTTTATTGCGGATATACATATTCTTCTATGACTATCTGTTATAGTTCCATCAATATCCACAGCTACAGCATCAATTTTTACCATCATTTCACCTAGGCTAATAGAATAAATATAATTTATATTTTTATAAAAGATTTAATTAATTTTTTAAATTAATTATTAATTATCTATTGTTAATAAGTAGTTGAATGCAAATACTAAATACTTATTCTGCACTATAACGATATGCGATATTACAGGTACCTTCTTTAGATACCATACATGCACCAATTGGATGTAGGGGATTACATTCTTTTCTAAATAATGTACAATCAGTAGGTTTTCTAATACCTCTAAGAATTGGCCCACATATACAGCCTTTAGGTGCTTCTGTAACATCTTTAACTTCTATGTCATATTTTTCACGTGCATTAAAATCACTAAATTCATCTTTAATCTCAAGAATTGAATTTGGTATTTTTGGAAAACCTCTCCATTCTCTGCTTTCAACTTTATATACCTCATCCATTGCTTCATGTGCAGCAATATTGCCTTCATATTTTACAGCACGTTTGTATTCATTTTCAATTTTAGCTTCTCCTTTTTTTACTTGACGTAAAATCATATAAACACTCATAAGAATGTCTAAAGGATTAAAACCTGCTGTAGCTTGAGGTATACCATAATCAGTTGAGAAGTGTTCAAATGGTTTATTTCCAATAATTGTACATACATGTCCTGGTTCAATAAGTGCGTCAAGATTTGTCTGCCCTGAATTAATTAACCAGTCAATTGCAGGGGGAATCATTCTGTTACAGGATAAAACTGAAAAGTTTTCAGGAGGGTCATTTAATATTTCTGCTGCTGTTGTAGGTGCAGTTGTTTCAAATCCTGCTCCAATAAATACAACATCATTATCAGTATTCTCAGCAATCTCTCTTGCACGATTTGGCCCATATACAATACGTACATCTCCACCTTCGGCTTTTTTCTCTTGAAGTGAACTAGTAGATCCTGGAACTCTCATCATATCTCCAAAAGTAGTAACTGTTACTCCTTTATCTACAAGTTGTATTGCTTCATCGATTTCTCTTGAAGGTACAACACACACAGGACAACCTGGTCCTGCAATAATTTCTACTTCTTCAGGGAGTAAACGTCTAATTCCATGTTCCATAATAGTGTGTTCTTGTGAACAGAACACATGACTAATTA
>CAYQMW010000161.1:0-3601 GCA_964418715.1 uncultured Methanobrevibacter sp.
TATTAAATGCTGCACCTGCAAATGGTGTAGTGATAGTACTGTTTTCACCAATGTTACCATCAAGTAATTCATTAAGTAATCTAGCATATTCTTCTGTCATAGGTTCAGTGTGGTTAAATTTAAACAATAATTTTGATTGTTTTAATAATAACTCATTTTCTTCTTGGGAAATATTATCTAAATCTATTCTTTCCATTTTATCATCTCCTTTATTTATTTAACTATGTTTTTTCATTATTAAAGATTTTTTCTTACTTTGTTATGTTAAAATATTTATTAAAATATATATTTTTATCTTAAAAATTCATATAATATTTATATTAAGAAAATAATGATTCTAATACTATTTACTAGGCTTACTTTTATAAGTTTCAATCAAGATTATATTTAATTGTTAATCTGTATTAATTATTATTTAAAGTTAATTATTAACTTAGGTTAAGTATTTATATTAGTAGGTTTAAAATTATTTTTGATAATATGATGTTCGATGATAATCCAGAAAACATATTCATTTACCATTATGTTGAAGAAATGATTTCAAGTTATGGTTCCTATTATGAATCTAACATCAATAATCATGATTTAACATTAAATGAATTTTCAATTATGTTAAGAATAAGGTTTCAAGGTATTGCAACTCAATATGATTTGGTTAAGCTTTTTAAAGTAAGTGGAGCTTATATTGCAAAGCTTTTAAGTAAATTTGAAGATTATGGTTATATAATAAGGAAAGAAGATCCTCAAAACAGGCGAAAAAAACTGGTCAAGCTAACAGATGATGGAATAAAAAAGACTGATGAATTAATTGATCTTATTCAAGGATGGGAAGATAAAGTTACTGCTAATATATCTGAAGAAGAACTAAAAAATCTTAAAAAAATTTTATATAAAATAACAATGATTTAATTACAATAATTGTTCACTACCAACAATTCAAAATAAAAAATAGGTATATTATTTAAAATATCCTCAGATTTCAATTTTAAAATACTGCCATTATTCTTAGCTAAAATATTATAAATAGAAAAAAAAAATGGAAATATGCATTTTAATTTTTAAAAAGATTAGTTGTGATAATTTTCACAACTTTTCCTTGTTAATGTGTGTTTATGGGCATGCATATGTTTTATTCCATTTTTAGTTACAATCTCATCAATTATATCAATATTTTCATGTGAATGGCTGTGTTCACCATCATCATGGAAATGGTAATGTGTATGTTCTACATTTTCCGTATCTATTTTTTTAATTGAATCATCAAAGTGTCTATCATATAGTAATGCAGCATTCAACACTACAAGACATGACCCAGCATTATGAACTATTGCACCAGTTATTGGATTTAATAATCCTAAAACAGAACAAATTATAGCTACTGCATTAATTGTCATTGACATTGCAATATTTGCTTTAATAGTAAATAATGTAGAATTAGATAATTTTTTAAGATAAGGTATTTTTCCAATATCATCACCTAAAAGTGCAATGTCTGCTGCTTCAATAGCAACTTCACTTCCAACAGATCCCATTGCCACACTTACATCTGAGGTTTTAAGTGCTGGTGCATCATTTACACCATCACCTATCATACAAACTTTTTTACCTTTACTTTTAAGTTTTTCAATCCATGATAATTTTTCTTCAGGAAGCAGATTTCCATATACTTTATTTATTCCAACTTGTTTTGCAAAGTAATTAGCAGTTTCTTTATTATCTCCTGTAAGTAATATACAGTCAGTTCCTAAGTCTTTCAGGTTTTCAATCATATTTTTAGAATCTTCACGTATTACATCAGATAATCCTATTAAGCCAGAAACTTCACCATTTAATCCAACTATGATTGATGCCTTTCCTTCGTGTTTAAGATTATTTAAGTATTTATCTACATTAACATCTATATTGTTTTCATTTAAGAATTTTGAACTTCCTGCATATATGGTTCCATAAGAGTTTTTACATGTAACCCCTTTACCTGGATACATTTTAAATTCTTGTGGCTCTTCAATATCAATTTTATATTCTTCTGCATTTTTTACTACTGCCTTTGCTAGTGGATGTTCGCTTAAATTTTCACATGATGCTGTGATTTTAAGCAGATCTGTTTTGGATAAGCTATCTTTTAAAGGGATAATATCAGAAACTTCTAAATTACCATAAGTTAATGTTCCAGTTTTATCAAATACCAAGGTATTTAAGCTCCCTAATGTTTCTAAAGCTTCACCTGATTTTATTAAAACACCATATTTTGTTGCTTGACCAATTGCTGCCATTATTGCTGTTGGTGTTGCAAGTATTAATGCACATGGACAGAACACTACTAAAACAGTTACTCCTCTTTGTATATCACCTGTTATTAACCAGGCAGCTATAGCTATTAATAAAGCAACAGGAACTAACCATGTCGCCCATTTATCAGCTATTCTTTGTGTAGGAGCTTGTTTTTCATCAGCTAATTTAACAAGGTCAATTAATTTTTGAAGTGATGAGTTTTCACCTAAACTTGTTGCACTAATATCAATTGCACCATACATATTCATTGTTCCACAAAATACTTCATCACCTATTTCTTTGTCTATAGGTAGTGCTTCTCCTGTCATAATTGATTGGTCAACTGATGTAGTTCCATTTATTATCTTACCATCTACTGGAACACTTTCACCTGGAAGTATTCTTAAAGTATCACCAATTTTTATTTCATCGACTCCTACAGTTTCTTCGATTCCATTTACAATTCTTCTTCCAGTTTGTGGAGTTAAATTGATTAGGTTTTTTAAACCTTTTTTAGCCCTATCAACTGTCCAGTCTTCAAGAAGTGCACCAAGTGCCATAATCCAAGCTACTTCTCCTGCTGCAAAAATTTCACCAATTAAAAGTGAAGCTACCATCGCTATTGCAATTAAAAGAGCAGATGAAATCAATTTTTCATGAATCAATCTTGTCATAGCTAAAAGCAACATAGGAATTCCACTAATTATTACTGTTCCCCATGCAGGGTTTAAGTAAATTGGAGTTGATATATGAAATATCATAAAAACAATTCCTATTAATAGAAAAATTCCTGAAAAAACAGTCATTTTCAAGCTAAATAAAAAATCTGTTATTTCATCAATCATATAAAACACCTTTTTAAGTATTAAGTATTACTTTTGAGATTTCCTTAAACAGGGGTATCAATTTAAAAATTTTTCAAGTATTAACCAATGTGAAAAATTAATAAAAAATAAAAAAGTATTACTTTTTTTAATTTTATTTAAATAGTCAGTATTACTAATACTAATTATATTGTATCATAGATATAAATATTATTACTTTTTTTGATTTTATTTAAATAGTCAGTATTACTTTTATTTAAGTAGCCAAGTAATTTATTTTTAAAATTAAGATAAAATAAGGTATAATTTAAATATACATATAAAATAAGCTTAAAAAAGATTTTAGAAAAATTTAATTAGAAATAGCATTTAAAATCTACATACATATTGTAACTAAATAAAACAGTCTATTAAATCTAAAGAAAATATATCTATTCTTTATATATAATTGAAATTAAAAATATTAGTTTCATTTAATTCTTTAAACCTCTAGTTTGAGTAACTTG
>CAYQMW010000162.1:0-3569 GCA_964418715.1 uncultured Methanobrevibacter sp.
GTGGAGGTACCTTAGATGTAACCATTATGGAATTTGGTGGAGGAGTCTTTGAAGTAAAATCCACTAGTGGGGACACTAAATTAGGTGGAACCGATATGGATAATGCTATTATGAACTATCTTTCTACTGAATTCAAAAATGAAACTGGTATCGACTTAATGGAAGATGATCAAGCAGTTCAAAGAATTAGAGAAGCTGCTGAAAAAGCAAAATGCGAACTTTCTTCTACTATAACAAGTCAATTAAACTTACCATTTATTACTATGAAAGATGGTGAAGCTAAAAACTTAATTAAAGATCTTTCAAGAGCAAAACTTGAACAATTAGTTGACCCTATTGTACAAAAATGTTCTAAACCAATGGAACAAGCATTATCTGATGCTAAAATGTCAAAATCAGATATTGATAAAATTATTCTCGTTGGTGGACCTACCAGAATGCCATGTGTACAAGAATTTGTTGAAAAATTCATTGGTAAACAAGTAGAAAGAGGAATTGATCCTATGGAATGTGTATCTATGGGAGCAGCAATCCAAGGAGGAGTATTAGCTGGTGAAATTAAAGATTTAGTTTTACTTGATGTTACCCCATTATCCTTAGGTATTGAAACATTAGGAGGAGTATCCACTAAACTTATTGAAAGAAATACTACCATTCCTACTAAAAAATCACAAATCTTCTCTACTGCAGCAGATAACCAACCTTCAGTAGATATTCATGTTGTTCAAGGTGAAAGACCTATGGCAAATGATAACACTACCCTTGGAAGATTCCAATTAGTTGGAATACCACCTGCACCAAGAGGAGTACCTCAAATTGAAGTTACCTTTGATATTGATGCAAATGGTATAATTAATGTATCTGCAAAAGATAAAGGTACTGGTAAAGAACAATCTATTACAATTACTTCAAGTACAAAATTATCTGATGAAGAAATTGAAAAGAAAGTCAAAGAAGCAGAAATGAACGCTGAAGAAGATAAAAAGAAACAAGAAGAAATTGAAGTTAGAAACAATGCTGATTCAATGATTTATACTGCTGAAAAGACTACTGAAGATTTAAAAGATCAAATTGATTCTGAAACAAAAGATAAAATCGATGGTTTAGTAGCAGAACTTAGAGAATTAATCACTGGTGATGACATTACTGCTATTAAAGAAAAAACCGACGAATTAACTAAAGAAGTTCAAGAAGTTGGTGCAAAAATCTATCAAGAAGCAGCTGCACAAGAACAAGCTCAACAACAAGCTAACGGTGGAGCACAAGATCCAGGTGCAGATGCACAAGATGACGATGATGATACCATCGATGCAGACTATGAAGTAAAAGATTAGTTAAATTATAATAGAAATTGTTTATTCTAAACAATTTTTATTTATTTTTTTAATTAAATTTTTAAACTATATTTACCAATATAATTATAGAATTACATTAATTTAAGGTGAATAAATGGCAGATAAGCGAGATTATTATGAAGTTCTAGGTGTGGATAAGGGTGCTGATGAAAAAGAGATTAAAAAAGCATACCGTAAATTAGCAAGAAAATACCACCCGGATGTAAGTGATAGCGAAGACGCTACTGAAAAATTCAAAGAAATAAGTGAAGCTTATGCCGTTTTATCTGATTCAGAAAAACGTAGTAAATATGATCGTTTCGGGCATGCTGGTATGGAGGGATTCTCTGCTGAAGACATATACCAAAATGTAAACTTCGAAGATATTTTTGAAGACTTTGATTTAGGAAATATATTTGATATGTTTGGATTTGGTGGAGGAAGAAGAAATAGGTCTCAACCAAGAGGCCCTCAAAGAGGTTCAGATATTTATACAGAAATTGAGATTTCCCTTGAAGAAGCAGCAGTTGGAGTTAAAAAAGAAGTTAATATCCGCCATGATGAAACCTGTCCTGAATGTAATGGTAAAAAAACAAGACCTGGCGTAGAACCTGAAACTTGTCCTGAATGTAATGGAACAGGTCAGGTGAAAGAAGTAACCAACACCTTACTTGGTCAAATGATGAGTGTAAGACCATGTAGAAGATGTGGAGGAACTGGTCAACTAATTACAGACCCATGTGAAAAATGTCATGGAAAAGGTACTGTAAGAGCGCAACAAACTATAACAGTTGATGTTCCAGCAGGTATTGATGCAGGAGACCGTTTAAGAGTTGCAGGTGCAGGTAATGCAGGAGATAGAAATGCTCCCTCTGGAGACCTTTTAATTTCAATAAATATTAAAAGAAATAAAAAATTTGAAAGAAAAGGATCTCGCCTTTACTATAATCAGGAAGTAAGTATTGTTCAAGCAAGTTTAGGAGATAAAATTGATATTCCAACAATCTATGGAAAAGAGATTACACTTACCATACCTCCTGGAACCCAAGGTGGAACAACATTTAAAGTACGTGACCAGGGTATGCCTATGAGAGGCCGTGATGTAAAAGGTCATATGTTTGTTACAATAACTGTTGTAATTCCTCAAAACCTTAATAAAGAACAAACAAAATTACTTAGAGAATTTGCAAAAATCAGCGGTGAAGAAATCAAACATGTTAAAAAAGGATTTTTCAGCAAAGTTAAAGATTCAATAGGATAGATAAGATAATTCTTCTTATCTACTTTTACTTTTTTTAAAAACAGTTTATTTTTACTATTAAATTAATTATTGATTTGTCTATTTCTATTTTTCGCTACTTTTTAATAAAGTTACTATTTTAAAATTTTTTAACTAAAAATAATATATAAAAAAATTGAATATCTGAATTTTTAAAATTTTTTGATAATGTAAATATATACATAGAAATAATTAATCTAAAATGATTTTGAACCTACCAATTAAATATAATACATGACTATTTTAATAATAATTTTTACAATAACCTTCTTTTAAAAAGAGTTTTCTTTTAATTAAAATATACTTATTTTGATTTAAAAAATCTGATTTTTAAAAATTTTAAAAAATCAATGAACTTGAAAAAATTATATAATTATTACTAATCAATAGCTAAAAAGTTTCTAAATAAAAAATGAGTGGAATGTAATAATTTAAAAAATAATAAGAAATAATAATATAGTTATAGCCTGCTAAGAGTAACCCACCTTCTGTTTAACAGTATTCATCTACGCAAATTACCTTGCCTCATACAGCATTTCATTGGCATGTTTATTCTTGCATCCTATAGAATGGCCGTTTCACCGATCCTTTTAATGTCACTCAGTTTAACATCATAGTCATCCACTAAAAGACGTGTCGTTTCTGCTCCAGAGTCATACTTCTCAGCATATGCCTTTAAAACATTATAGTTCTGTAATGATGGATGGAGTTTCCTTAGTTTATAACCAGTAACTGTCTTTAGCTTGCTATAACTATTACTATTATATAACTAATAAGTAATAAAATTGATTGATTGATTAAAAATAATATAGATTTTATAGAAAAGATAAAAATTTGTAAAAATTCTAAAAATTAATAAAATAAGTTAAAATAAATAGTAGCAGGGCCTAGATTTGAACTAGGGCTCTCGGGGTTATGAGCCCCGCGGGATCACCAGACTACCCCACCCTGCTATA
>CAYQMW010000163.1:0-3525 GCA_964418715.1 uncultured Methanobrevibacter sp.
GTACTGTGGAGATATCTACGGGAGTTTCATTTCGCTGCTAGCCTTTTTTTATAGATTATTATATAACATTGTTATATTTATTCCTATTTTTTTTCTTATTTTACTTATTGGTCTATAAAAAAAATTCCTGTTATTAAAAAAATTAAATTTTTTATTTATTTTCATAATTTTTATTGAATAATTTAATATTTTTTTCTTATTTTGCTTATGATTAGTCAGAAAAAATTAATCTCAATCTTTTATTTTTACTAATATTAATCCTGCAATTTTAAAAAATTAAATATAAAAGTTTATATAGGTATCTTTTAAATAATATATTTATACAAGAGAAATAACCATATTAAAGAATAAATTTTTAATTTTCTAAATCATTTTTAAAATATGGTTTAAATACCTATTTGAATTTAGAGGACCATAATGACTCTTCCCCGTTTTTAAATATGGTCCTCTATTAATACTTATTTTCCAAAATTTTATTATTTTAAATCTAATAATCATTTTTTATAGAATTTTTGCTAATTATAAACAGTTATTAAGATTTTTATTAAATTTTATTGAATTATTATCTTTTTACATTTTATTATTAAATATTTTTATATATTTTAATGATAAAGAAATTTATAGATTAATATTTTAAATATGTTTAAATTTAAATTTTAAATTTTAAATTTTAAAATATATTCATTCAAATTTAAATATTAAAAATTCTAATTTTAATATCAAATATATTAATTTCACAATATTATGGGAAAGATCCTGATGGAACATGAAACAAATCAATTACTTGGCCAACTTCATATTAATGAAGTATTAGAATATGATGAATCAATTCCAATACTTACTGAGTTCATGGATGCTGAAGTAAATGAGTTATCTCCTCAACTTTGGCATTTAGAAAGTGATACATATATATTAATCATTGATTTTAACTCAAAAACTTACAAACATTTGACGAAACCTTATGAAGATATTGAAAGTGAAGGCTTTATTTTTAATTTTCATGGTGAAGTAATAGGTGAAATTTCTCAAAATCAAAGTTTTAAAAATTTACAAGAAGAATATAATATTAAACTTAATATAGGAAAATCCCTAACAACAGGAGATATCCATTATTGGGAATTTGCAAATACTAACAATAAAAATTATAATATTATTATAGAAGGTAAACCTACAAAATCAAAATACCATCTAACTTTAAACTTTATAGCAGAACTGTCAAAACATAATATTCCCTCTATTGTCATTGATACTAATAATAATTTTAAAGATTTAGATGATTTAATACCTGATAAAGTTTCTCATGGGGTGATAATAAACTCTAGAGAAAAGGAACATCCAGACAATAAGGAACTTGTTAATGCTAATATAGTTGATAAGGTTACAGAAAAATATAAAGATCTTGATGATGATGTTTATAAAAGGGTAGTTGAAAAGGCAAGTCATAAAACTTTTAATACAAATAAAAATGTTAAAAAAACCAATCCTAAATTACCTTTCAATCCTTTTAAAAAATATAAAATATATTCTGCAAATGGTTTTACGGAGGAAGATAACTCATCAGTTGCACGTAGATTTATTAGAATGATACATAATATATATCCGGATATGGCTGCTGATGCATTAAATGAACTTTATTTTATTACAATAAAATCACTTGAAAAATATAGAAATCTTAATTTAAGTTATCTTAAAAATGAATTGGATATGATAAAAGCAGATGGTATACTTGATTCTCTTAAAAGTCTATTTGAAGATGAACCATTTGCAAATGGTGGAAAATATGATTGGTCTTATTTAAATGAGTTTACAGGTAAGGTTAAAATTATCGATTTAAGTCCTTATTCTCAATCCACTCAAAAGTTTATATATGAAGTCATATTATATGATTTATATAATTTTAAAATCACTGAAGGGTTCTTTGATTTTCCATTTTTCGCAGTTTTAGATAATAGTGAAAACATTAATTTTATGCCTCATTCGATTATAAACGAAGTTTTAGTTAAAGGAAGAGAGTATGGTTTTTCCATTGCTCTACTTATAGATGGGGAAAATAATATAAAAACTTTAAATAGACTAAATACTGTTGAAGATAGAATCTACTTTAGGCCACAGGAAAAATCAGTTGATTATATTGCAGATCTTTTAGAGAATTTAGATAAAAGGGGTAAATCATGGAGAGATGATTTATTAAATCTTGAAGACGATGAGTGTATAATATCCCTTACTAATAATAGGGATAATAATGATGAAAATAGTAGTAATAATAAGATGCCTGTTCATTTAAGATTAAATTATTAGTTTTTGATTTTTTTATTAAATAATCATTAATTTAAATTCTTTTTTTAATCAGTTTTTATTATAATAGTATTTTTCATTGCTATTAAAGACTATAAATTGATATCATCTTTTAATTTCATATTTAATCATTGTTTTTATTATTGATTGATTTATTATCCTCACTTATAAGTTCATCTAAACGTGTAAGGGCATGAATATATAATTTACAGTCGTATGCATCCAGAGATAAAAAACACAATTCTTCATTACTTTTATAGATTGATGTAAAATAACTCATTATGGTTTTAATGGAGGCATCTTTAAATATTTCAAGTTGGGCTTTATCAAATTCTTCACGT
This sequence comes from uncultured Methanobrevibacter sp., assembly GCA_964418715.1. Classification (GTDB taxonomy): domain Archaea; phylum Methanobacteriota; class Methanobacteria; order Methanobacteriales; family Methanobacteriaceae; genus Methanarmilla. Next base: position 2,637 of record CAYQMW010000163.1, read on the forward strand.
GTTTTGGCAGTAACTGCTATTTCTTTTGTTGCTTTTTTAATATTTGCTTCGTAATTGTTTTCTAAAACCTCATAGATTTTAAGGGACTGATTAAAACGATTGTAATTTATGAGTATTTCAAGTTCTTTTTTGTTATCCTCATCAACTAATAATTGATTAATTTGTTTTTGATTGGTTTTGATTAAGTAATCATAGGTGTTTTTATAAAAATCTATATATCTAATTAAAAATTGATAATATGATCTATAAGATTTACCTTTAATCATAGCTTTAAAATCATCATCTACATATTTAAATAAAATTTCATCTTCAATTGGCATGTTGATTCTCCTTAATGTATATTAATATAAATTATAATATAATATCTTTTATATCTAAATCATTAAATCTTTTTTATATTATTCCTCTAAATTTTTTAATTAAGCAATATTTTTGAATAATTTCATTTATAGTAAACTATTTATATTTAATTTTCTTAATATACTATATGAAAATATTTTTTTAAATATTTTCATTTGAGTTTAAGTTAAATTGGCAGTACATTTATTGTTTGTATTATTTTTTTTGATGTTGTTGGTATTAACTATTTTTTTTATGAAGATGATGGTGGATAATACGGCAATATTTGTTTATAATAACATTTGTTATTATATTGACATAGGTATTTGGTGTTGGCCTGTGTTAACTTATTTTAAATGATGGTGATAAAAGGGATATTCAATTTAACTTACTCAATTCTAATTTTCCAATAATTAATGATTTTTGGATTAATCTAATATATGTAATATATGTATTTTATTCAATATATTCATTTTATACATATATTAAAAAACATGATATTTATTTAATTATCATTATAATATTATTTTAATTTTGTAAAATAAGAATT
>CAYQMW010000164.1:0-3493 GCA_964418715.1 uncultured Methanobrevibacter sp.
CAGTAGTTTTGCTGATTGTTGTTTTTTTTTCTATTCTTCAAATTAATTTTTATACATTAATAGTATGTTGTAAAAGTTTTTATAATTAATTAAATTTTCAAGTTTAATTAAATTATTTTTCAAATTATGAAATTATATTTTAAAAATATGTAAAAATATTTGAAAAATTATTTTTGAAAAAAAAGTATATTTTAAACTTAGATAAATAAAAATAATAATTATTAATAATTATTGACCCATTTAACACTATTTATAACTTAACTTATTTTAAATCCCTTGCTGCAGATTGACCTGCTAAAAAACCAGTTGTAAAAGCTATCATTAGATTATATCCTCCAGTTGGACCGCATAAATCTAATGTTTCACCTGAAAAATAGAGATTTTCTACAATTTTAGATTCCATTGTCTTGGAATTTACCTCTTCTATGTCTACTCCACCAACAGTTAGAAAAGCCTTTTTATCCATAATTCCTGTTACAGTTAACTTAAAGTTTTTAAGGTTTTCAACAATTCTGTTTCTATCTTTTTTGGTTAAATTAGCCAATGTGATTGTTGAATCAATATCCATTTTATCTAAAAAGTATTTAATAAAATTATTAGGCAAATATTTCTTTAAATAATTATGTAACTCTTTTTTACTTGTTGAATCATTGATAAAGTCTTCTGCAATAGCCTCTCTTTTACTTTTTGGTAGAAAATCAATGAATATGTCTGTATTTTTAAAGTTTCTTCTACTCTCAAGAAGGTCATAATCCTGATCTTTTATCAAATCATTACTAAGATTAAGTACTGCTGGACCTGTAAGACCATTATGGCTTATAAGCACATCACCATGACTTTCAATATTTTGATTCTGAGAGTTTTTAAATGAAACTTTTACATCTCTAAAGCTTAATCCTTTAAGGGAAATTAAATCATTATCATCAACGATAAAAGAAAATGTAGCAGGTTTTAATGTAGATATATGATGATTGAATTTTAGAGCAATTTCACATCCGTCACCGGTTGAACCTGTAAGAGGATAGGTTGCACCACCAGTTGATATAATAATCTTTTTAGATTTGAGTATTTGATTGTCTTCTGATTTGATTTTAAATAAGCCATCTTCAGTTAGTTCTACATCGATTACATCAAAATTTAACTTAATATCAACACCATTCTCATCAAGATAGCTTTGAAGTACATCTAAAACAGATTTTGCACTATCAGTTACAGGGAAAATTCTATTGTTTTCCTCCTTTTTAAATTCAAGTCCTTTATCTCTAAAGAGATTAAGTAAGTCTTCATTTTTTAGATTATAAAAAGAGTGTTTTAAAAATTTAGATTCATTTTTTGTATATTTTTTAAGTGTCTCCTTTATTGGAGCATTATTAGTAATATTACAACGACCTTGACCTGTGATTAATAGTTTGCGACCAAGAGAATTATTCTTCTCCAAGAGTGCAAGCTTTAGATTATTATTAGAACTAGCACTAATAGCAGCCATCATTCCACTGGCCCCACCGCCAATAATTGCAATATCATATAACATAAAATTAAATCTATAATCCATATTATTAAAGTTTTCATAATAAAAACTAAGAAATTTTTATAAAATAATTTTTTGAGTTTGTGAAATGTATTATAAAAAATAATACCTAGTACAAAAAATAATACATAAAATTATGAAAAAATAACCGTAAACAAAATAAAATAAATATTAAAAGACAATTGTTCGTGGTGTAAAATAAAAATAAAATAATGAATAAAAAAAAATGATAAAAAAAGAAATATGAAATTAATTCATATTTTCAAGACCTTTCATGTATAAAAGAGTAGTGAAACCACCTTTTGGAGTTATAACAATATGGCCTTGAGAATACTGACTGAAAGCAGCCTGAACCATAGCAGACTTAATGCTTGGGTCTTTTGCCTTGTCAATAGAAGCTCTGACAATACTCATAACAGAAGCGTTTCTACCATTACCTCCAGAGTATGATTGCTGTCCAATAATATCAAAAGAGTCAGGAGTGAATGTTTCATTACCAACACTAATATCTCCTGCTTCACGTAAGATTGCAGTTAGTGCCTCTGCATTAACAGCTGCTACACCATCTATTGAAACATTTTCATTATATTCAACAATCTCTTTTGCATCATCCAAAGATTGTTGATTATTACTAGTCCAGAATGCATCATGTAAAAGTAATTGAGATCCTGCACCTTGAGCTTGAGCATCATAAGGTTCTTCCTTTGTAGGGTGAGTCATACCATGAGGAAATACAGGAGAAATATTTTTAAAAGTTCCATTTTCAAGATGAAGAATAAATGCCATATCACATGCACCCATACCAGGGCGATGTTCACTTTCATCAACTATACATACCAATACGTTTTTATCCCCAGTAGCTAACTCCCCATGATAGTTAGCTGAATCGAAGAATAAAACACCTGCATAGAATACAAGTGAACCTATTAATAATACTAATAAAATTCCAATCATCAATTTTTTACTTCTTCTGTTCATATTACTCACTTAAAAATAAAAATAAATCATATATAAGATTTATAAATAGTTAATAAAAATAATTTTCAATTCTAAAAATACATTTACATTTATCTTTTTTATCACATATAAGATTAAAGTTTAGTAATTTTATAATGTATTAAAAAGAAAAATTTGAAAAGATATAAGGAAATTTTTAAATAAAATTGCTTAATTTAAAAAAATAAAGTGTAATTTTCTTTTATAAATAAAAAAATAGATAAAATTATGGTAGAATATAATATTCATTTTATTTATTTGGTTATAATTATTCATTAGATTTATCCATCATAGCCAACTTGTATGCTAAATTTAAACTTCTAATATAACCCTCTTTACTTTGATCACGACTTGTATCAATGTAAATATTGTCAATTCCTAAAGTTACAGCACCATAACTAGGCCACTTACACAGCAAGACCAGTAGTCTGAAAATATAATTACCGATTATGCCATCAGGAGCTATGATAATATTATTTTTATCATCAATAGCCTGTTCAATGAGAATATGATAGTTTTTAATATTGTAATTAATATTATTGAATTTTTCATCTACTTTAAAGTCTTCTTTTAAAAGTTTTTCTAATTCTTCACTTTCTTTTAAAGCTTTATCAACTGCATTAGTTCTATTATAGTCATCAGCCCTGCCAGAAGATAAAATTGCAATCTTTGGATCTAAACCCAACTTTAATATAAACTCACTTGCCTGTTTTGCAAGGATTCGCTTATCATCAATGGTTTGACCTTCATCAATACCTACCGGTAAAATCAGAAAATCATAATCTTCAGAGTGTATATAGGTTCCACGATTAATTGTAGTGTTTTTGTTTGTCCCTTTTAAACTTTTAATAACACCTGAGGCAGATAAGGAACCTCGAACAACCCCATCAACATTAGGGTCATTTATAGCTTCTAATAATTCTTCATTTGAGGTGACAAGTTCTACTTCAAAATCATGAATACTAGAAG
>CAYQMW010000165.1:0-3450 GCA_964418715.1 uncultured Methanobrevibacter sp.
CGACAGATCCTGCAGATGCCATTCCTTTACCTAAACCTGATCCTAAACCATCAAAACCAACTGCAATTCCAGCACCAAGAGCTGCTAAAGCAGTTCCTAAGACAATTTCTACCATAATTTATTTCTCCTTAAATATATTATAAATTTGAAATTTTTTTTAAAATATTGTATTTTTAATTTAAAATGAAAAAACTATTTATCAATTTTAGTAAATTTTCTTTGAGCTTTGAAAGCTTCAAATTTGTGTTTTCCACCCATATAGAATTGAGCAAAGAATTCTACATAGTTAAGACGTAATGCATTTACACCAGCACCGAGAGTTTGGAAAAGCCAATTTACAATATGTCCACCGATAAGTACTATGATTGCAAGAATTATTCCAATAACTGGAATAGGAAGCATAGTCATACACATTTTTGCAATGATGTTTACAGTCATTGCAACACCACCGGTAGCTAAACATAATGCAAGTAACCTTGCAAATGAAAGAACATCTCCCATGTAACTGAATACATCCATTATACCATAAGCACCACTACCCCATATAAGGAGTCCGAGAGCTGCGATAACGAACATTGCACCGATAACTAAACCAATCATTCCTATAGCTGGAACCATTATACCTAATGCTAAGAAAACAATACCGACTTCGAGAACAAACCAAACGATTTGACTAGAAAGTGCTTCTTTCATATCGCCATTTCTGATATTGTTTATTGCACCTAATATATATCCAAGGTTAAGGTAAATAAGACCAATAGCAATAGCAATAATTAAGATTGTTGTTGTATTTTTAAATGAATCTAACCAAGGAACAGTAGTAGGAAGTGGTCCTAAACCGAAAATCCTATCGTAGATATCTCCCAACATAGCATTGGTTACAGCACCTAATATCATAGCCCATATTCCACAAGCCATGAAAATCTTACCGTAAGATCTCATTTCGTCGTCATTTCTTCCAAGACCTCTGTATAAAACAAAGTATCCAACAAGGAAGTTTAAAAATCCATAAAATACATCAGTCAAACAGAACCCAAAGAAGAATGGGAATGATATAGCTACAAATAATGTAGGATCAATTTCATTGTATTTTAATGGAGAGTACATCTGTACAACAAGTTCATATGGTTTAACATATCCAGAATGGTTTTGAAGAACAGGAACATCTTCACTGTTATCTGGAACGTCTTCTACTTCAATAACACAGTATCCTTCACTAGCTGTTTCTATTAATTTTTTAGCTTCATCCACTTGTTTAAGAGGAATCCAAGCTTCAAAGAATTTGGAATTTTTAGTTTGAGCAAAACTGGAAAAGATCTCGTTTTTCTCTTTTTCATTTTCTAATTGTTCTTTTAAAGCAAGAATATCATCATCCCATTTCTTAGCAAGTTCTTTCAATTGTGCTTGGAGTTGGGATTTTTCACTTTCAATAGTATCTAATCTTGATTGTGCAGAGCTAATGAATTGTGATGGAGTACCATCCATATCATCAACATCTAAATTATCAAAATTAAATTTCCTAAGTGAAGAATAAACATTATCTTTATATTCATTAGAAGTAAGTACAATAATACTTGAGGAAGCATTATCTTGTTTTACCTCTTCAATTATAATTTCATCAGTTATTTTATTTAATTCTGCCTTTACTTCAGAAGCAGATTCAACATCAATCCTTCCAACTATTGTTGAAGTAGTGTCAGTATCTCTTAAATCACCTAAATCAACATCAAAATTTGTTAACTTACTTGCAACGGCAATTTTTGAAGTCAATCTACTTTTTTCAGTGTCGAGAGCGGATAATTTTTCCTGTAAAGGATCTAATTCTGCACTAACATCATCCAAAACTGATTCTGCATAAATAATTAAAGCGTCAGTATCTAAATCATCCACTTGTTTAGGAACAATTAACTCTGGACTTAATACAGAATGCAAAGTATCTTTAATAGTATTTCCAAATGCCTGAGCATTACCAAAAGTATCAGAAATACTTGATGTTTTCATCAATAAAGATGATATGTGACCAGTTTGTGATGTGGATTTTGATGGAGTGACAAGTTCCGCAATTTCAGGATCCTGTTGAATACGTTCTGAAATATCGTCTATTTGAACGATACCCTCATCATGTAGCGCATTGACTACATTTGGAGCATATGCATCCAATGTGACTATTCTAAGTTTACGCATTCTTTCAGTTTGAAACATTAATCTCACACTACAACAATTTTTCAACAATAACAGAAGCAGCTTCATCAACATTTACTGAAGAACTAGCCTTGATTGATTCAACACTAGATTTAGCTTGAGTCTGAATTTGATTAGCCTCTTGTTTAGCTTTTTCTTCTGAATTAAAAACAGTAACTTCAGCCTCATGTGTAGCTGAACCTTTAGCGTCAACAATAATTTGACCTGCTTTAGAAGTAGCTTCTTTAATTAAATCTTCAGATTTAACTTTAGCATCTTCTACAGTAGTAACAGCATCACTTTCGGCTTTTTTAATCATTGAGATAGCCTCTGATATTTCTGCCATACTTAATCACCATGGTATTTAAAATTTTATTTAGATTAATAACCATAATCATATTTTTCGGTTGAAAAATCATAGTTTTCTAAATAAAACGAATAAATCTATTAATAATTCTTCAAATAAGTAAATTCATAATATAAAAACTATTTTTAAAAAAAGTGAAAAATTACTTTTTCTCACTACTTTGATAAAAGAACCAAAGTAATCGAGGAGGTAATTTTCTCATATATGCTAATAGTGAAATAGCAACTAAAATCAAGCCAAAAACTAAAAAAACATAATTATAAGGAGTTTTTAAGAAAGTAAAACCGACTGCGGCAAATAAAATACCTTCCAAAAGTAACATAGCCTTATTCCACTGTGGTCTAAAAGAGACAAGTGGAAATGCAACACCCACTAAAGAAATTAGAAAAGCAGTAGCAATGTTTTCAGGAGTAAATGGCTCTCCAAGATAAAATGGTGCTAAAGCCAAGCTTACCATTACAAAAAGAAAGAATATTGAATAGGCGTGCATTCTAGACTTATAACTCATTTGTACCATAATATCTCAACCTTTAAAAACATTTTTATATTAATTTTATTTCTCTTACTATCAAATTTATTAATATGTTAATTTATTTAATTTTTAATATAATAAAGTATCTATTATTTTATAAGATACTAATTTTAATTAAAAAATTAAATGAAAAATATTTTAAAAATTTAAAATTGATTTTAAAATAATTCCAATAAAAATTTTTGTTTATTTTTATTTAAATAATTATTGATAAGTCTTTTAAAAGGAATCATATTATTAAAAACCATTATAAATCATTATAAATTAAAAATTATATAATAAAATAAAATTTACTTAAAAAATAGCTAAAAAAATATATAGGGGCCTGAAAAATTCAGTTCTCAGATAATTGTTGTATGGCTGTTTTTGA
>CAYQMW010000166.1:0-3438 GCA_964418715.1 uncultured Methanobrevibacter sp.
TATATCATCATATGTTTTAGCATTATTTTCAAACTTATTTAGTGTTGTTTTATTACTCGTTTTTTCTTCAACTACTTTCGTTGTTGTACTTTCTTCTATATTACTACTTTTTGTTGTAGTATTATCATTATTACCACTTATATTGACAGTATACCTATCCACTTAATTTCCATTTAAATCCTTTACTATTAATGTGTTATCACTATACTCTAATGTAACATTATAATAAGGTATTTCCTCATAGTTAAATGCTCCATTTACTGTTATTTCTTTTTCATTTACTTCATAATTACTTAAATCTATTCTTCCTAATTGATACTTAATTACATATGAATCTTTTTTAGAAGTTAAAACCAATTTCATATTATTTTTATTTATATTAAATTTATAACCAATATGCCTCTTTTTCATATAGTTTACACATTCATTTGCTTCTTCATCAGTAGGATTATTATCTCTATATTCACACTCTTTATATAATATATACTTATTATCAATTGTTAAATTACTTTTTATTTCATCATCAATATCATCTGATACATATATATATTTTTCGTCATTATCAACATTGTATTTACTACTTTCTATTTTATCTAATACCATAAAATAAGCATCATAATAACTCTTATTAAGACTATTATTTAAACTTCCATAACCTTCATCATTTGTAGTAATTGTATTAGTTTTACCGTTTAATATTACCTGAACTCTTGTGTTTTTAAGTGGATTATTATCAATATCTTTATAGAAAATATTTAAATTAGAATTATAAGCAAATTTGAGATTTGAAAGATTTAAACTTGATAAAATAGTGATTTTACTAGACCCATATGTATCCAAATAAAAATCATAGCCAGCAAATTCCACAATCAAATCATACTGCCCAACAGCTAAATTAAAATTAAGTGGAATTTCACCATTTTCATTGGTTGTGCGGATAAATGATTGATTATTAAATTTAATAAAAACTTCCATATCCTTTAAAACCTCTCCATCATTGTCAGTTAATTTAATCATATAGGTGTTTACACTGTTATAAATTGCTGTTAAATTATCCAAAACAAATTTGGTTTTTTTAACAATTACATAGAAATTATCCTCAATATCCTCCGCCACATATTTTGCATCATATAGTTGGATTTTGATTTGATTTAAACCATAATTAAGAGTGGTTAAATTAATAATTGCCCTACCTTCTATTAATTGATAAGAATAGTTAATCCCATTTAAATCTACAAATAATGTTTCATTAATAGAAAGTGAAGTGTTAACTGTAAGTAGTGCAGATTTTATACCTGTGATAATTGTATGAGTCATTTCAACATCTATCTTTTGTAATTGAACATTTCTATAATCCTCAGAGCTGTAATATCCTTCATTGATGTAATATGCATAAATTATGTTAAATCCTTTATCAAATACATAATTAATATTTGCAAGACCATTAGTAACATTTACATATACTTCATTACCTGAAAGGTTAAATAAAACAAGACCTCCTTGAACAGGTAAACCATATTGGTTTAATATAGATGCAGTGATATTTACAGGATTATATCCATTGTAACTGACATTCAACTCTAAAGTAGTATTGAGTTTATTATAAATTGTAAATGCCTTAATACATGCTACCTGTGAGTCATATGTATGGTCAGGATATTCCCATTTTAACCCATATAAATCTGTCCAGTTTTCACCATCATAACTTATAAAAGAAAGATTTTCATAGTAGAAATAATTATTTAAACTGACTTTTTCTGATATTGGAACACCGGATCTTCCTGTAACATTTATTTTAAATACAACTGTAAATGTGTCACCTTTATTCAATGGAATATATTGACCTAAATCAATTGTATAATAACCCGGATTACTAAAACCTGATTTAACTAATTGAAGAATATTATTAACATAAACATAAATCTCATAAGTAGTGTTTTTCTCAAAATATGTAGAAACTGCTGCAAGATACTCATTATCTGTTGATTTGAAAATATTTTTATACCATACAATACTTGAATCATTTAGGAAATAATCTGTTTTAGCAAGGTCATATTGATAGTTTTTATCATATTTCATTGTATCATTTAATACAAAGGTAAATGCAGCTACATCAGTACCTATTTTAGGACAGGTCTTATCATAATAGGAAACATAGAAATAGCCATCACTGCCCCACTCAGTTCCCCAACTATTTTTAACAATCCATGCCCCTTTAGAAGGAGCACCTGGAACAATAAATTCATCGTCCCAACCTACTATACAAACTGCATGATCACAAGAAAATGAAGAACCAACATATTGAACATATTTACCACTAATATTATCATAATGTGCAGCTATATAAATTGCACTATATACTGCACCATAATCCATAATAGCTTTTTTAATTGAATATAAATCATTTACACCATTTCTGTTTAAGTAAATGATATTTTGAATATGGGTTAAACTGTTTAATATAGGAGATAATGTTGAAATTCCATCATATAAATCATCACAATCTAAAACAGGACCTAACCAACTGGTAAGATAACCTATTGCCATATCATCATATCCTCCCTTATTGGTGTTCATCTGCCAACCAAAGGTGGAATAAAGGGATGCAATATTTTTCATATTTTCTTCAGATAAATCTAGTTCAACTCCGGATGCTTTTAAAATGTTTGATTCCAAACAGGCAAGTGATGCAAAAGCCCAACAGTTACCTCCATTTTGCTGGTCTTTAACTGGTGTAACATAACCTTCATCTACAGAACTATAATAAGCAGGTAAAAATGAAATATCTTCTAAATTAACATGATATAATGTGTAATTACTGCTATTAAAGATTAAACTGAGATTATCTATCTTATAATAATCATCATAATCCAAAGCACTGTTGCCTATATAAGTATTGTTTAAAACAGTTAAATTATTAGATAAAAGTACATAAAATGCCACTTCAGAAAGATTTGCATAATTATCAATAAAAGTATTATTTTCAATGACACCATAATAAATATTATCTAAAAATAAAGCCCCTCCATTAATTGCAGAGTTATTTATAAATTCAGAATGGAAAATACTTAAATTTCCATAAATTCCAAAAATCACACCACCATTGTATTTAGCTGAATTATTATACCCCTTTATATTAGTTAAAGTACTAGTTCCATTCAAAACAGCTATACCTGAACCGAAAGTAGCAGAACAATTAATAAAAGTAATATCTTCTCCTTCAAAATTACCTTTTTTTATATATATTGCTCCACCAGCATCATTTAAAGATTTGGAATTTATAAATTTGGTATTTTTAATCCGGAGAGTAGGTATAATTGATTCATAATATGGGTCACATACTATTGCCCCACCATAATTAAATGCAGAATTATTTATAAACTGACAATTATAAAGTTCCAATAGACCACCAGCCATATAAATAGCACCACCATATTC
>CAYQMW010000167.1:0-3283 GCA_964418715.1 uncultured Methanobrevibacter sp.
CCGGATCCCATTTTTCAAGATTTGAAGAGTCTAATTTAAACACTTTAAATCCAATATCAAGATTTTTATTTCCGGATTCTTCTACAATTTTATCTCCTGCTCTTCGAATACGTTCTTTACCAATTTCACATATGTTTTTAAAACCTGCTTTAAATGCTTCTGAATTTTCTTTAATAGGTTCTTGAAGCTGTATTAATATAAATTTACGATTACCCCCATCCATAGAGTTCAAATTAATTACAGATTGGGCAGTGGTTGCAGAACCTGAAAAAAAATCCAAAACTAAGAAATCATCACCTTTAATAAGTTCTAAAAACCATTTTATTAAATCAACAGGTTTTGGATTATCAAAAGATAATTCTAAATTTTTTAATGCATTATTTCCTTCAGTTTGTGTAAACATACCCATAATAACTGATGAAGGAGTAGTGGACGAAGGCTCATTTAAAAATTTTTTTAAACGAGGGATAATATTACCTTTCCCCCAATAAATTCTATTATCTTCATCTAATTTGCATAGTTCTCCATAACTAAAATGCCATTGCCTTGTAATTTTCATACCTGTTGGTGTGATTACTTCAAAATAATTTTTTCCATTAGGATTAGATTTATTTTCACTTTTACATATTTCACAACTCATCCAGTTTCCTCTTGGATCATTATCAATATTTCCATATTCATTTTTAGTTTTTTTTATTCTTAATGGTTTATTTAATTCCACATTTGCTTTAGATCTATAACAAACGATAATGTATTCATGATCTTTACGAAAACGCTTTGTAACTTTCATTTTACCGGAACCAGCATTTTCACTTCCAGTTACTTTTTCCCAGATTATAACATCAACATTTTCTTCACCGAAAATTTCATTAGATAATTTTTTTAAATTATCTAATTCATCTTCTCCAATGCTCATAAAAAGAGCACCATCCAAAGTAAGTAAATTTCTAGCCAATTTTAATCTAGGAAACATCATATTTAACCAATTAGAATGATATTTTCCAATTGTTTCAGCATTAGTACTTAATTTAATAACATTGCTCTCTCTCTCTCTCTCTCTCTCCTAAATTAACTATTTGACCAGTAAGTTCTAAATAATTTTCTAAATTATCCCTATAATTATCCGAATAAATAAATTCTTTACCAGTGTTATAAGGAGGATCTATATAAATGGCTTTAATTTTATTATAATAACCTTTTTGTAGTAATTTAAGAACTTCTAAATTATCACCTTCAACATATAAATTTTGAGTAGTATCCCAATATTTAGATTCTTCTTTACAGGGCCTTAGTGTTCCTGTTGATTGTTTTTGAGATTCTTTTATAGATTGTGTTTTACCAGGCCAAGTAAAACTATATCTTTCATTTGATTCATCAATTTCCCCACCAAAAATCGTTTTAAATTTATCAAAATCAATTTTATTTTCACAAACAATCTCTGGAAACAATTCTTTTAAAGTTCGAATATTTTCATTTAGAATATCTTTACTTTCCCCAGTTAAAGTGGTTTCTTCCATATTTATCACCTAAATTGTTATAAATTCATCAATTTTATGTGTTCGTAATGTTTCTTTTATATTTGTTTTATCTGCATCAGAAACAAATCCAATGTCCTTAAAGACAACACGACTTATTTCTGAATCCTTAGATAATTCGATTATTGAATCAACTATATCTTTGGTTATTTCATTGTCTAAACAAATTATTAATGCACCAAATCCAATTGAATATATTTTATTTTCACCAGCATCATATTCTTCTATTGGCAATGTTAAGTCAATACCATATTTTAACATGATTTCATAAATTAAATCTTCTTGAGTTCTGTCTTCTTTGATATTATCTTGAGATACAAGAAGTGTCTGTTCTAGATTATCATAGTCCGGATCCCATTTTTCAAGATTTGAAGAATCTAATTTAAACACTTTAAATCCAATGTCAAGATTATTATTTCCAGATTCTTCTACAATTTTATCTCCTGCTCTTCTGATACGTTCTTTTCCAATATCACAGATATTTTCAAATCCCTCACGATAAGCTTCTGATTTTTCATTAGTTTTTTCTGGTAATTGAACCATAATAAATCTACGATTACCATTATCTTCAGAATTTAATTGAAAAACTGATTGAGCACTTGTAGCAGAACCTGAAAAAAAGTCAAGAACAATCGAATCTTTATAACTACTAACTTTTTGTATAAAATTTATTAAACTGACAGGTTTTGGGAAATCGAATGCACTATTTCCCATTAATTCTTTGAAATCTGTACTTCCTTCACCATTAGAGAAACTTATTAATGCTCTGTAAGGGTTTTGACGAATATAAATGTTATCATTATTATCAACAAATTGGTATTGTTTAATAAATACCCCCCATTTATCTCTTTTTTTAAATTCTATAAATCCATTTTGTAACCCCCATTCAAACTTATCTTTACTCCATCTCCAAGTATTTGGTTTTCCAAATTTGCCTCCAGAATAGATTATTGTTCCATCTGGAGTAGTTATAGGATAATCCATTTTTTCACTATAACTTCCTTTATAATCAAGACTTCTAAGATAATATTTACCCCTTCTTTCTTCATATTCATCACTAAGTTTATATTTTGTATCAGAAGAAACATCCACGAGTTCTTGATTAACATGAACTGCAACATTATTCTTACAATAACACATAATATAATCAAATTCTATAGCTATCTTTTTGCTATCATGCCCACTTCCTGATTTATTTTTCCTAACAAAATTACAAACAAAGTTTTCTTCACCAAAAATTTCATCACAAATCTTTTTTAAATTAAAAATTTCTGAATCATCTAAACTTATGAATATTAAACCATCATGACTTAATAAATTCCTAGCCAATTTAAGTCTTGGGTACATCATGTTTAACCAGTTACTATGATAACGACCATCCGATTCTGTATTGGTCGTGAGTTTTTGCCCCCCCCCCCATTTGGTTTGTCATTTCTAAATAGTTTTCTAAATTATCATTATAATTATCCAGATATACAAATTCTTTCCCAGTATTATAAGGAGGATCAATATAAATACATTTAATCTTACTATAATAAGATTTTTGTAATAATTTTAATACTTCCAAATTATCTCCTTCAATATATAAGTTTTGAGTATTGTCCCAGTTTTTAGATTCCTCTTTACATGGCCTCAATGTTCCTGTTGATTGTTTTTGAGATTCTTTAATGGCTTGATTTTTACTAGGCCAAGTAAAAGAGTATCTTTCACTTGAATCATCTATTTCCCCACCAAAAATTGTTTTGAAT
>CAYQMW010000168.1:0-3249 GCA_964418715.1 uncultured Methanobrevibacter sp.
AGAAGGTACATGCAATTTGTGCAGTGTGACAGTGGACTACAGGCGTGTATCCAACGGTAATAACACCAGGGTGTTGTAAAACAACGATTTGTGCATCAAAGCTTTTTGCTACAGTAGGAGCGTCACTAGTGTGTCCAGCTACATCTCCTCTTCTGATATCGTTTTTACCGACACCTCTTACGTTGAATCCGATGTTGTCACCAGGTTCAGCAGAGTCCATTAACTCGTGGTGTTCTTCGATAGATTTAACTTCTCCGGAAGCTCCAGCAGGTTCAAAGATAACATTTTCACCTTGTTTCATTACACCAGTTTCTACCCTTCCAACAGGAACAGTACCTACACCAGTAATGGAGTATACATCTTGAATAGGGATCCTTAATGGTTTGTCAGTAGGTTTTGCAGGTACTTCTAATTTATCTAAAGCTTCAATTAAAGTGTCACCTTTATACCAGGAAGTGTTATCGGATTTTTCTTTAATGTTATCTCCTTCAAATGCAGATAATGGGATGAAAGGTACTTCATCAGTTTTGTATCCGATAGATTTTAATAAAGCAGTTGCATCTTTTTTAATTTCATTAAATTTGTCTTCAGAGTAATCTACTAAATCGATTTTGTTAATTGCAACAATAATTTGGTTGATACCTAAAGTTCTGGATAAAAAGATGTGTTCTTTGGTTTGTGGCATAACACCATCGTCTGCAGCTACTACTAATACAGCTGCATCAGCTTGGGATGCACCAGTAATCATGTTTTTAACGAAATCTCTGTGTCCTGGGCAGTCTACAACAGTATAATCATATTTGTTAGTGGAGAATTTTTGGTGAGCTAAATCGATAGTTACTCCTCTTTCCCTTTCTTCTCCTAATTTGTCCATAACAAATCTGAATTTGTTTTCTCCGTCATCTAATTGTTGTTCAGCGATTGCACCAGCTTTTAATAATAAATGTCCTACTAAAGTGGATTTTCCGTGATCAACGTGTCCAATAAATGCTAAATTTAAATGTTCTTTCTCTTTTGCCATTTTATTAACCTCCATTATATATTATAATCATTAGTTTTAGCTTATTAATATAGCATAATTTAAAGTTGTACTTTCAAATATAAAAACATAATGATTTTTTACATGCTTTTTTAATTTTTTCCATCTAAGTGAAAAAATATAAGCTTAATTTTTTTTTAATTTTTTTAAATAAAACATCCGATTTTAAAAAAACCCATATATAAATTTTAAGATTTGAATTTTTTTTAATTAAATGTTTATAGATCTTAGTTTTCCTAAAATCCTTTAAATTTCTAATAAATAAATAAAAAATTTGAATTTGTGAAAAGTGATTAAAATAACCAAATAAATAAAAATAAATAAAATATAATCAGATGATTTGATTATTAAATTAATTTAATCCATAAATCAAATCAAAATTGATAAAATTTTAAAATATTTTATAATAATTTAATTATTCTAAGTAATGTGATGCACCATAAGGTTCTTCAGATAATCCTTTTCTTTGTCTGATTTGTTTGATGATACTTTTCTGTAATTCACCAGGTAATCTTTCAAATCCACAGTTTTCAGTAGACCATAAACATCTACCTTCTGCTGCAGAACGGATATCTCCAGCAAATCCAAACATTTCAGCAACAGGTACTTTAGATTCAATAGTAACCATATCATTACTTTGTTGCATATCTACAATGTTACCTCTTCTGTTTTGGACTTCTCTGGTACATGCACCCATGTAGTCTTGTGGTACATTAATGAATACTTTTTGCATAGGTTCAAGTAATGTTGGTTTAGCTAACATTATAGAACCGAAGATTGCTTTTCTAACTGCAGGTAAAACTTGTGCTGGTCCTCTGTGAACAGCATCTTCGTGAAGTTTTGCATCCATTAATTTGAATTTTAATCCCATACAAATTTCATTTGCAATAGGACCTTGATCCATAGCAGATTCAAATCCTTCCATTAATAATTCTTTTACCTCATCTAAGTATTGGATACCACGAGTCATGTTGATGAACATACTTTTACTGTATACACCCCAAACTCTTCTAGCTTCTTCTTTATCCATTCCATATTCCATGAAAGTATTTGCTTCTTCTTTAGATTTTACACGGCCTTCTTTAAGGTCTCCAGCTTGATAAGCTGCAAATAATTCTTCTTCCATAGGTTCAATTTCAATATAGAATCTGTTATGTTTGTTAGGGGATTTACCTTCAACAGGTCCAGCAGTTCCAGCAACAGTTTCTCTGTATACAACAATAGGTTCTGAAGTGGTGATTTCTACACCTTTATCATTAATCCTGTAAGTAATAACTTCCAAGTGAAGTTCTCCCATACCGGATACTAAGTGTTCACCAGTTTCTTCATTAATATTAACTTTAATAGTTGGATCTTCTTTTGCTACTTGTCTTAATACTTCAATTAATTTAGGTAAATCTTTAGTATTTTTAGCTTCTACTGCAACAGTAACTACAGGTTCAGATATATGTTCTAATCCTTCAAATTCTTCAATTTTATCTTCAGGAGAACATAAGGTTTCACCTGCAATAGCTCCTTTTGCACCTGCTACATATACAATGTTACCTGCAGGAACTCTATCAGTATTAACTCTTTCAGGTCCGAAGTATACACCTACTTGTTGTACCCTACTTTTTGCATGAGCACCAACTAAGTATACTTCTGTACCTTTTTCAATAGCTCCTCCATAAACCCTACCAGTTGCAATTTCACCTGCATGTTTATCTACAGATACATTTGTAACCATTACTGCAAGAGGTCCGTCAGGAGAAGTATTAATCATACATTCACCAGCAGGAGATTCTTCGTCTCCATCCCATATATTAGGTACTCTGTAAACTTGAGCTTCTTTAGGAGAAGGTAAATGTTCAACTACCATACCAAGTAATACATCAGATAAAGGTACTTTGTGAGCTAATTCTTTTTGATTGTCAGCATTACAATAATCAATAATATCATTAAAGTTTACTCCAGTTTCTTGCATGGTTGGAACATTAATAGCCCAGTTGTGGTATGCTGAACCGAATGCTACACTACCATCAGTAAAATCAAGAGCCCATTCATCTTTTTTATCTTCAGGAGCCATGTTTTTAATCAATTTATTAGCTTCCATAAAGATTTTTAAGAATCTGTCTTGTAATTCCTTACCATCTAATTTTAACTCATTGATTAAACGGTCAACTTTGTTAATGAATAAAACTGGTTTAACGTTTTCTTTTAAAGCTTGTCTG
>CAYQMW010000169.1:0-3223 GCA_964418715.1 uncultured Methanobrevibacter sp.
GCAAAATTCATTTCATGGGTAACAATTACCATGGTCATTTTCTCTTCTGCAAGTTTTCTTATAACTCTGAGAACTTCTCCAGTAAGTTCTGGATCTAATGCAGATGTAGGTTCATCAAAGAATAGCATATCTGGATTCATTGCAAGTGCTCTTGCAATAGATACTCTTTGTTTTTCACCACCAGATAGGTTACATGGGTAAGAATCTTCTTTATCTTCAAGGCCAAACTTTTTAAGCAAAGCTTTTGCTTCTGCGAAGACTTCTTCTTTTTCTCTTTTTTGAACTTTAATAGGTGCATTAGTAATGTTTTTCATTACAGAGTGATGAGGGAATAAATTAAAATTCTGAAAAACTAAGCCATATGTTCCATCAAATATAATTTCTCCATCATCATAGGTTTCAAGATTTGTTGCACATCTAAGTAATGTGGATTTACCTGAACCAGAAGGTCCTATGATACATAAAACATCTCCTTTATCTACTTTAAGAGAAATGTCCTTAAGAACTTCTTGATCGCCAAAACTTTTTTTAAGATTTTTAACTTCAAATAAACTCATATTAATTCCTCCTAATCGTAGTAATCTAATCTTTTTTCAATTGCTTCCATAACTAATGCAACAATTACATTAAATACATAATAGAATATACCCGCAACCATTAATGCTGCAATTGATGCTTCTGAAGCAGCAATTTGTTTTGCAACTGTAAACATTTCTGGAATTGCAAGTACAAAGGAAAGTGATGTATCTTTTACAAGGGTAATTACTTCATTTGTAATTGAAGGAAGAACAATTTTTATGACTTGAGGTAAAATAATTATGAAAAAGGTTTCCATTTTTGTGTATCCTAATATTTGTGCAGCTTCATATTGACCTTTTGGAATTGACTCAATTCCTCCCCTATATATTTCAGCAAAGTATGCAGCATAATTTATTGAAAATGCAATAATAACTGCAACCATTCTAAACTCACTAGGGGTATTAAATCCAAAAATGTAAAATGGTGCAAAGAATACTACAATTAATTGTAACATTAATGGTGTACCTCTCATAATTGAGATATACGCTTTCATTAACAATCTAATTGGTTTGATTTTGCTCATCCTTCCCCAAGCTACAAGAAGACCTAGAGGTAGAGCAAAAACTAATGTGAGTATGAATATTTCAATTGAAGTAATCATACCTTCACATAATTGAAGAAGCATAGTTTCAAGCATCATAAAATTATTCTCCTAATAAAATCAATGTTTATTTTTCAATAAGAGATCCTGGAACTCCATAGCTGTCGTATTTTTCAGCTATTTTATCAACAGTTCCATCTGCATACATTTCATCTAAAGTAGCCTGGATTTTATCTTTTAATTCAGTATTGCCTTTTTTAAATCCGACTCCATATTGTTCAGATGAAATTTGTTCATCTAGAATAATATATTTATCGGATCCTTTAGTATTGATTTGGTATTGTGCAACACCAATATCCATAGCTATAGCATCACATGCACCAGATTCTAAATCCATAAATGCAGTGTTATAATCTGCAACTTCAGTTAATTTTCCAAAACCATCTGATAAAGTTTTATTGTCTTGAAGTGCAGCTAATGCAGAAGAATCTGTTTGTGCTTCAACATTTTTACCTTTCAAATCTGCAAGGGAGCTAATTCCAGAACTTCCTTTAACAACAACTACTTGTTTGTTGTCAATATATGGTTCAGACCAGGTGTAGTTATTTTCCCTACCATTAATAGTAAATCCGTTCCATATACAGTCAATACTTCCAGAGTTTAACTCAGTATCTTTATTATCCCAGTTAATAGGTTGTTTAACTAAGGTCCAATTGTTTCTATCACAAACTTCCTGAGCAAGGTCTAAATCGAATCCCACATATTCTCCTTTATCATCCATATACCCGTAAGGAGGGAATTCTGCATCGAATCCAACGACTAAGGTATTTTCGTCATTTTTAACACCAGAACCGCCGAAAGCGAAAATAGCAACTACAGCTACAAGAACTATAATTACTCCTATTATAATAGCTAATTTCTTATTCATACTTTTTCTCCTATTTTTTTAAAACCAATATATTTTTAAATACACAAATTTTTTGAAAAATATACTTGTAATTAAATTTTTGATTTTTTTATTATATATTTATATTTATTTGATAATGGCTAACTAGATTAATACTAAAATTTAATAATAATTATTTAAATAAATTAAATAGAATGTATTAATTATTAAAATATTAATATATATTCAGAAAATTTATTGATGAATTTTACTTAAAATTATATAAAAAACTATTGTGAGATGATTAAATGGTAAATACTTATGTTTTTGGACATAAAAGTCCTGATACTGATTCTATTACTTCAAGTATAGTTATGGCTAATTTAGAACATGAACTCGGAAATGAAGATGCTATTGCTTGTAGGTTAGGAAATTTAAATAAAGAAACTCAATATGTTCTAAATTATTTTAATGTTGAAGAACCTAAATTAATTGAAACTCTTGATGATGATAGTGATGTTATCTTAGTTGATCATAACAGTCCTGCAGAATCTATTGATAATCTTGAAAATTTAAATATTAAAAAAGTAGTTGACCATCATAAAATCGCACTTGAAACTTCTTATCCTTTATTTTATAGGGCAGAAGCTGTAGGGTGTACTGAAACAGTATTATTTAAATTATATGAAGAAAATGATTGTTTTATATCAAAAGAAATTGCATCATTAATGTTATCTGCAATCATATCCGATACTTTACTTTTAAAATCTCCAACTACTACTGATGATGATATGAGGGCAGTAGAAGAACTTGCAAAAATTGCAGAGATAGATTATGAAGCTTATGGTCTAGAAATGTTAAAAGCAGGTACAGACCTTTCTGATTTTTCAATTGAAGAGATTTTAAGTTTAGATGCAAAACAGATTGATTTTAAAGATGTTAAATCAATTGTAAATCAGGTTAACACTGCAAGTATTTCTGATGTTTTAGAAATGAAAGATGAATTGGAAAAAGGTATAAATAAAATCATTGAAGAAGAAAACCTTGATATTTTCATGCTTTTAATAACTGATATTGTAAACAGTAATTCTGAAGTACTTGTTTTAGGTGAAAGGGCAGATCTTGTTGAAAAAGCTTATAATGTTAAATTAGAAGACAACCTTGCACTTCTTGAAGGTGTTGTTTCCCGTAAAAAACAGGTTGTACCTGTAATGACT
>CAYQMW010000170.1:0-3222 GCA_964418715.1 uncultured Methanobrevibacter sp.
TATTTTTTCGTGTTGGCAAAAATTTATAAAAAATTTTGCGTCGCACTCTCAAATTTTAAAAAAAAATAAAAAATTTTTATAAAAATCTTAAAAAGATTAAAATTATTCATTTTTACTAATTATATTTAAATATTAAAAATTATTTTAGGAACCCATATTATGAATAAAAGTAGTAAACTAATTTTACTTATTATAATTATAACAATTATATCCATTTTCGCTGCAGGACTTGCTTTATTGGTTGATGATGGATTTATTACTCCTCATGATAATGTGAAGTTCTTAAACGATACAGACAGTGAATTTGCTGGAATTATAGAAAAACTTACTGGTGTTCCTCACGATAAATCTATTATAGGTTATAATGAAAATGGTACTGTCTCCAAATATATTATGGGAAATACCTCATCAGATGAAACTGTAGTAATTATATTAGGAGTTCATGATTTAGAAAGCGGAATTCATAATTCTACATTTAAAACATTACAAGAGTTAAATAATACCCACCAATTAAATAAAAGGTATGTAGTTTATTTTGTTAGAATAAATCATGATAATTTCTATTATGCTACAGAAGAATATAATACAAATAGACATATGGGAGAAATGTTAGCAAATGCCTATATAGTACCTGATGTTGGCCAATATTCACCAGACCTTGTTATTGATGTTCATGAAATGGAAGTCTACTTTGATGAGACAACATTTTTACTTGCAATAAGTGATGATAGTGAAAGTGAAAGTGAATCTGTTAGATTAGCAGATATGATTGGTGTAAAACAACATCCTGGATACAGTGCTGGAACAAGTCCTGAACATGTTACTGAACCTATTAAAGATCAAGGATTTTTAACAATGCTCTTTGAAGTTAATCAAGGTTATACAAATGAAGAGAAAGATAATTATTCCAGACAACTTATAAACGCAATAGAAGATTTCTAAAATTATTAAATTTTAATCAAATTAGAGTTTTCTATTAATTATTACTTTTTTTATAAATAAGTTTTTAAATTAAATTAATATTACTTATAAATTTAACATTTACTATTTATACCATTAAATATAAAATCTATAATAATGAAAATTACCAGCAAAGACAATAGAAAAACTATCCGCAGATTTAATGAAATCGTTAAAATCTTTAGAAAATACGGTTTTGACAATTTATTAGGGCAAAATAGTATTGATAAATACTTACCCTTTAGTAAAAATAAAGTTGACCCTTCTGAAGAAATGTTAGAAGACGATTTCCCAGAACGCTTAAGATTAATGTTTCAAGAATTAGGTACAACCTATATTAAACTTGGACAATTATTAAGTACTAGACCAGATATTGTTGGAACAGCTGGTGCCAAAGAACTTGCAAAACTTCAAGATAATAATCCTCCAGTAGAATTTTCAGAAATTGAAGAGGTTATAGAAAGCGAACTTGGAGATAAAATTGATAATCTATTTGAAAACTTTTCTAGAGAACCTATGGCAACTGCATCTATAGGCCAAGTTCATGAAGGATACCTACCAACAGGAGAACATGTTGCAATTAAAATTCAGAAAAAAGGTCTCGAAACATTAATTCAAACTGATTTAAATATTATGCGTTTTATTGCTAAACAAATTGACAAACGTATATCTTCTGCATCAATATATAATATGCCTGCAGTTGTAGATGAATTTGAAAGATCCATTAAAAAAGAAATAGATTATAACCTTGAATTAATGAATATGAAACATTTAGAATATGATTTTAGAAATAAAGCAGAAATACATATTCCTAAATCCTATTCAGAATATACTACAACTAAAGTTTTAACAGCAGAATATATTGATGGAGTAAAATTATCCGAAGTTGCTGAAAGTGAAGATCCTAAATTTGATAAACATCTTATTGCAACTAGAGGAGTAACTGCTTATTTTGAACAAATATTTATGAATGGATTTTTCCATGCAGATCCCCATCCAAGTAATATATTAATTGAAGAAAATAATGTAGTATGTTTTATTGATGAAGGAATGATGGGAGTACTTGATGATAAATTTAAATCTGAACTTGCAGAATTAATGATATACTTCACAGAACAGAATATAGAAGGTTTAATAAAACAATTATTATATATGGGAATTATTCCAGATACAGTAGATACCAAAACACTTAGAAGAGATTTAACTGATTTGTTTAGTAAATATTATGGTACTGAATTAAAACGTCTTACCCAAGCAATTGAAGATTTAATCGACCTTATGAGAAAATATGAAGTTAAACTTCCAAATGATTTTGTATTAATAGCACGTGGAATAAGTATGATTGAAGAAATAGGTTTAAAATTAGATTCTGAATTTGATATTGTTCCTATTTTAAAACCAATTGCTCGAAGAATGATTACAAATAAATATACCCCATCAAGATTATTAAAATTATTAAAAGGAAACATATTTGAAATAGAACATTTATTTAATGTACTTCCTGGACGTATTAACAATATAATATATCAAGCAGAAGAGGGAGAATTTAAAATTCAAATTGAAATCTATAGATTAGATCGAGTTGTTACAAGACTTTCATTAGCCCTCATTATAGCAGCATTACTTATAGGTTCATCACTTGCAATGTTAATAGATGTTGGACCAACATTATTCGATATGCCACTACTTGGTTTTATTGGATTTTTCATAAGCTTTGTTTTAAGTTTAGTGACTATATTTGAATATAGAAATAAGGATTAAATATTCAAATATTTACTTTTTTTAAAAACATATAAAAATAGATATAATTTGTTTATTTATAAAACTTCTTTTAAAAATCGATTTAAATAATTATATTTTGCCTGTATACTAACTCTCATGCTTCACAGGTAGATTACCATTTCCTCCACGAGTAACCCTCGAAACAGGCAGTCTATCTAATGCTGGGTTTCTTCTAATCATCGACAGAAAAAACTTTCCTCATAGAAGGACCATAGGCATCAGTCATAATAATAATCTTATACAGCAATTGAAAATATAAAATTTTCACGATTACTACTATGATATGACATTATAAAATATCTTAAAAATTGTATATATAATTAATTATAATAAAAATTTTAATTTTAAAAATAAATAAAGAATTTTTAGAATATTGATAAAAAAGAACTTTTTTTAAAAATTGATTCGGATAAAAAGGGAAAAATAGATAAAAATATAACAATGTTATATAACGAATTATAAAAAAAGGCTAGCAGCGAA
>CAYQMW010000171.1:0-3211 GCA_964418715.1 uncultured Methanobrevibacter sp.
TATATTATAATTTCTTTAATAAACGGACCTTTAAAAAGAAATGAAATTGCAATAACATTAAATGTCACTACTGGTTCTATTAGTAAGCCTTTAGTAAATCTTCAACACCAAGAATTAGTGATATTAGAAAATAATAAATATTATTTATCAGATTTAATACTTAAAAGATGGTTAGAATTAGAATTTGATAAAAATGGGGTTTATCCTTTTAGGTTAGATTAATTTTTTTCTTAGATTCTTGAAATGAATAAAAATAATATTGAAACTTAAATTTGGAGATATATTTATAAGAGTTTAAGTAAAGTTAAAAAAAAAATTATTAATTTAAGGTGGATTTGAATAGTATTATGATTCAAATCACATATTCCTTACAAGAAAATCTTTATCATGGATCTTATCTATTGCAGCTTTTCTAACTCGACTGTCACTGTCATTTTTGGCAATATCTTTTAAAACCTCTTCATCACTTATCTTATCAATTGCAGCAATACGTACTGCCTCATTGGTATGGGTTTTAACAATGGATATTAAAAAATCATCATCTGTTATCTTTAAAATAGCAAGTGTTGATAAGTGTTTACATGATTCATTTTTGGCAATCTCTTTTAAAATATCAGTATCTGTAATGTTTGCTATGGCCTTAATGGACAGTTCGCTTGATTCACTTTCACTATTATTTTTGTATTCTCTTTTTATAATGTCATATAAAATGTCATTATTATTTATCTTCTCAATTGCAGCTATTCTAACACTACTGTCTGTATCATTTAGACCTATCTCTTCAAGAACCTTCTCATCAATAGACTTTGTATTTATTATCTGCTTTTTTAGATAATCTTCGTTACTCTTTTCTAAAATATCTGTGATAATGTCCTTATCATCTATATTTTCAAGTGCTTTTTTTCTAAGTATCCATTCATAGTTTCCCCGGACGATTTCTTCTAATATTTTTTTATCTTTTATTAAAGCTATCGCTTCAAGACGGATATCTGAAGAGGGATTGGTCTTGACAATTTTAAAAAGTTCTCTGTCATCTTTAATTTCCTGAAGCTTTAGTTTTTCACTTTCATTTTCGTTGTGCTTTAAATCATCGGTCTTTGATTTTTTAAACTTGTCCATAAATCCCATAAAAACACCTTGATATTATATATTCCAAATGTTTATATTTGTATTCTTCGAATATTAGAACAGTAATATAAATTATATAATTATATTTAATAGATTTTTTAACAATTATTTTCAACCAAATCTTAAAAAAATAATTTTAAAATTATAAATTTTTTAGCTTATTTTTATAAAAAACATTAGCTTTATAAAGGGTAATGTATATAATTTATACTAATAGATATTGCTTGATATATCTCTATGTTGTTTTTCTTAAATGTCTGTTAAATCGGCTTTTAAGAGTTTTTTTAATTGAATTATGCATAGAATCTATAGCTATATTTTGTTTTTTGGCTATGGGAAATTTATTACTATTAGTTAGCACTATCTATAGATAAATAATAGTTAAATTAAAAAATTGTAATTCTCATTATAATCTTTTTAATATAATTAGTAATGTGTGCAAAAAATTAAAAATTACTAGTTATCCATTCAAAATTTATCCAATTACAATTTCTTATTAATTATCCGGACTGATTTAATTTTATTTATCTTGATTATTATGATTCTATATAATTTAAAAATTTAGATTGCATTATGTCTCATCAATATAATGTAAATCGCAGCGGTGGATTTTTAATTATTTAGTTTATTAATATTACACACTTTGAAAACTATAAGTCCAAGGTATAAAATTTAGTTTTCAAGGCAAATTATTAAAAAAATATCTGGTTTAATTTAGGGTATATCGGCTTAAGAGAATATTAAATTGATTTAGAAATCAATAAAAAATTAGATTTACCCTGAGTTTAGATTTCAGATTCTAAGTTATTTAAAAAATTAAAGAGGTAAATATAATGCCAGGACTTTTTGCAGCAGGAAAGCTTAAAAAGAATAGACAAAATTTTAAGTGGAAAGATGTAGATTATAAAAGGAAAGCATTACGTTTAGATGTTAAGGCTGATCCTCTTGAAGGAGCTCCTCAAGCTAGAGGAATTGTTATTGAAAAAGTAGGTATTGAAGCAAAACAGCCTAACTCTGCTATCCGTAAATGTGTACGTGTTCAATTAATTAAAAACGGTAAACAATTAACCGCTTTTGCACCAGGTGATGGGGCAATTGGATTTATCGATGAACACGATGAAGTAATGATTGAAGGAATTGGAGGACCATCTGGAAGGTCTATGGGAGATATTCCAGGAGTTCGTTGGAAAGTTTCCAAAGTAAATAACGTTGCATTATCTGAAATGGTTTCAGGTAAAATAGAAAAACCAGTAAGGTGAATATTATGTCTGATTTATTATTTGGTAAATGGGATTTATCTGAAGTAGAAGTATCAGATCTCGGACTTGTTAAATATATTTGTCTTGATGGTAATGATGTACCTCACACTTCAGGTAGACACGTAAAAAGACAATTTGCAAAATCAAAAGTTTCTATTGTAGAAAGATTAATGAACAAAATCATGAAATCTAAAAGAAATGCTGGTAAAAAGAATAAAGCATATGCTATTGTTAAAGAAGCTTTAGATATTATTCATGATAAAACTAAAAAGAATCCTGTTCAAATTTTAGTTACTGCAATTGAAAACACTGCACCTCGTGAAGAAACTACCCGTATCAAATACGGTGGAATCGGTTATCAGGTTGCTGTAGATATTTCTCCACAAAGAAGAGTAGATTTATCTTTAGGTTTCATTACAAGAGGAACCTTCAGATCTGCATTTAAAAATAGAAAATCTGCAGGTGCATGTTTAGCAGACGAATTACTTCTTGCTTCTAATGAAGATTCAAGAAGCTTTGCATTACAGAAAAAAGAAGAGAAAGAAAGAGTAGCTAAAGCAGCTCACTAGATTTTATATTCATAATAGGTGATTTCTTTGAGTAGACGAGACAAAATGATTGCAAAAATTAAAGAATTAATGTTTAAACCTGAACAAATCAGAAATATTGGTATTTGTGCTCACATCGATCACGGTAAAACCACCTTATCTGATAACCTTCTTGCAGGTGCAGGTATGATTTCTGAAGATTTAGCAGGTGACCAAAGATTCTTAGATTTTGATGAACAAGAGCAAGCTCGTGGTATTACCATTGATGCAGCTAAC
>CAYQMW010000172.1:0-3202 GCA_964418715.1 uncultured Methanobrevibacter sp.
CTGTAGAGGTTGCAAGACAAGTCGGAATATCAGATGATATTTCAAGGATTGCTTTAGAGTCCTTTGAAGCTGTAGAGGGAAGACTTAAGGTTTTTAAACTTTATGATTCTAAAATTTATGTTGGTAAAACTGATAATTCTGATGCAGTTAAATCTATATTTGATGAGTTGGATTTCTATGCTGCATTTATTGGAACACCTCGTCCAAAAGAGGAACATCGTCTTGATATTTTAGATGAAGTTGTCCTCCATAATCCGAATGTTATAATACTGTTTCCTGGCCTTGCAAATACTATTGATATGGCATTGTATAGATTAGACCTTTTAAAGTATGAAGGTGAAGTGAATATTGCAAATAATTTAGATGAGTTAATTAGTTTTGTTGCAGAATATGCTCATGAAAATTCATTATTTATTGGGGGTAATGGTCAAGAGGTAATAATTTCAATTCAGCAACGTCTTGAAAAATTATGTGAAGCTTGTAACAGTTAAAATTAATTTTTATTTTAGCAATATAAAAAAATCGATATATTTTTAAATGATATTTTTAAGAAATTTATATAATAAATATATTAAAAATAATTATTATTTTATTATCTTTTTTAGGATTGTAATTCATGGAAAGAGAAGAGTTTATTTCTAGTTTATCTGGTGGGGTTGTAGTTTTAGGTGGTTGCGGAACAGTAGGTAGTTTAATTGCGAGGATTTTAGCATCAAATAATATAGATGTAACTATTATTGATTCTGCTCCGGATTCTTATTTAGGACCCATATTTAAGAATGAAGGTATTACTTTAAGATTAGGTCAACAATTAGATAAAAATTCATTCAATAATAAATCAGCTATTTTTATTGCACCTAGTTTACTAGGAAATCAGGTATTTATGGGTAAGGTTAATAATTTTAATAAAGAAAACTTACCAATTTATTCTATTGATGAAGTTTTAAAGTTTTTCACTCCAGATAAACCAGTCATTGCAGTAACTGGTACAAATGGTAAAAGTACTACAACACATGGCCTTAAACATATATTTTTAGTCAATGGTTATAAGATTCCTAGTCATGGTTTACGTATTCAGGGTAACAGTGAATTTATACCAGCATTACAATCTCGTCTTAGTGGAGATATCGGTGTTTTGGAAATAGGTACATTCGGTATTTCTGGTGAAATTAGGAATTCTGCAATTAATTCTCATGTGAATATGGGTGTCATAACTAACATTACTCATGATCATCTAAACAATGGTACCTATGAAGATTATATTAATTGTAAAAGGGAAATGGTTGAAGTTGCTGAAAAGCTTGTCATTGATGGAGATGATCCTACATTATTAAATATTGTTGAAGATGAAGGAAAAAAAGTATACTATTTTGGAATAAGAGATATGGAAAATCCTTTATTTAAAGATTCAATATATGATATGAAATGTCCGAAATGTGGCAGAAGACTTAACTATAATATTAATTATCTTAGAAGTTTAGGAGAATTTGACTGTGAATGTGGATTTAAGAATCCTCCTTTAACTGTTTATGCTGATAATATTAAAATTACAAAGGAGAAAAACTTTACAAAAACTACTTATACAATTCACTTTGAGGATAAAGAGACAAGAACTGTAAAATTACCTCATAGTGGTATACATAATGTTTATAATTCACTAGCAGCTGCATGTGCAGCATGGAAATCAGGTTTAAATATTGATGATATTATTAAAGGAATTGAATCATTTAAGGGTGTTCCTGGTAGATTGGAATATATTAATAAAGATCCTACTATTATTATAGATTTTGCACATAATCCTGCAGGTGTTGAGACGATAATGAGGACAGTTTTAAAACTTAAAACTGATGTTAATAAGATTATTGTATTAAATACAATCTCATCTGAAAGTGGTCGTGAAGGTGATATGGCTATTGCAAAATTACTTTCTAATGCAGATATTGTAATTCCAGTATCTACCTCTTCAGTGGAGATGTCAAAAATTATTGATACTGAGGTTGTTAATATTAAGAATGTTTCCAAATTCAATAAAACAGGTACAATCGGTTCTTCACCACGACAGGTTGAAGAAGGTTTAAGATTAGCATTAAGTTTAAGTAACTTTAATGATATTGTTCTTGTTTTAGGTGAAGCAGGAGTGAAATATTCTAAAAATGCTTTAAATAAAATATTGTTTGAAAATGTTATAAAAAAATAATAGATTATTGAGTTATAAAAATAATTTTTAAATTTTTATCAAAAAAATTCAATTAGAGATATTAAAAATTAGTATAACAAACGGGTGTAATAATGGTAAGTGCAGTTGTTACAGGAGCGGGAAAAAGTTCAAGAATGATGGCTGATTTAGAAAGGTATGATTTACCTGTTCAAAATAAATTAACACTTCCATTATTAGAAAGTGAAAATTGTAAAAAAACAATATTGGAATTTACATTAGACAATGTATTAAATTCCGGTATTGATGAATGTATTCTTGTACTTGGCCATTATAAAGATGATATTATGGCCTCTTTAAGTGAGAATTATCTTGAAAAGATTAAGATAGTTGAAAATATTCCTCGTAATGTAGGTTTGTCCTCATCACTTTATAACGGTTTCGAGAATTTATCTAATGAATTTGTATTATGTGTTTCAGCAGATCAACCTACAATTTCAAGTATTACATATAGGAATATGATTAATGCATTTTTTAATTGTAATGAACCTAATAATTCAATTTCTTTTTTACGAAGAATGGAATTTGGCCATTTGGATAGTCCCTTAGGTCTGGGCATGCCTTTTGTTGTATCTAAAAATCTTATGATGCCTTATTTAAAAGATGTAGATTCAAATTTAAATCCTATAATTAGAAATATTTTTGATGATGGTGTAAAGTTCTATGCTGTTAAAGAACAATTTGACCTTGAACTGGTTAATATTAATCATTATACAGACCTACAATTTGTTTTAGATAATATAAATTTAGATAATTATTTTTTTAATAAGTAAAATTTTATATTTTTAAATATTAACTTATTTTATAAATTTTTTGAGTTGCTTTAAAAAATAATAGGGCGATTAACTATTTTTTTTAATTTTTAATAAGGTAAATTCCTTTTTTTCATCAATTGCTCTTCAATTATAATAACTTTATGTCCTTAAAAATAATATATTTAAATTTAAATCATGGGAATATGTACCCTCCGCTCACGGCTCCATCGTA
>CAYQMW010000173.1:0-3142 GCA_964418715.1 uncultured Methanobrevibacter sp.
GAAGATGAATAATTTCTCACCACAAGGAGTACTGCTTTAGTAGTAAAAAAATATTAAATTATATTAAATTATCTAAGATTAATTTATAATATTATAATTTAAAAAAAGAGAAAATTGAAGACTATTCAAAAGATTTGACATAGTCTTTTAAAGCTTTAACAGCTATTCTATCAATATGACCTGAATTTCTATCTCCATCAACACATGCAGCACCGCGAATACCAACAACATCACAATGTAAATCATATAATGGTTTAAGTTGCTCTTTTTTAACAGATCCTGCAAGGGCTGTATTGAGATCATATTCTTTAGCTTCACTTACCCACTTTTCCAAATCTTCCATAGACATGAAATCAAATAAAGTCTTACCATCTTTAACAGCAGTATCTAACATAGCCAAATCTGCACCTGAATCACGTGCGACTTTAGGAATATCCCAAGGGGAAACAGCTCCAACTCTTTCTGCATCTGCATAACCTGCAGCTACAACAATTGTTTCAGGAGATTCATCTTTAACAGTTTTAACAACATTTTCCATAACTTCTAAAGCTTCATCATAATTTTTAGTACCATATAATCCTACTTTAATATAATCCGCACCACAGTAAAGTGCTCCTAAAGCTGCAAGAGAAACAGTACCTGGTTTATATGGAACATCACCAATAGTAGATGATACTAACTTATCAGAAGGTGTTAGTTTTCTAATATCTTTAATGACCCATGGAAAATTAGCTCCAAGAGACCCTTCTTTAGGATTTTTAACATCTACAATATCTGCTCCACCTTCAATAGATTCAATAGCTTCTTCATGATTTATTGGACTTATTAATAAAAGCAATACATTTCCTCCAATTATTTACTTTATTATTATGACGAATTAAAATAATATTAAAATTTAATCACTAAAATAAAATAAATTATTTCTAAATAATACCACTTAAACCTTTATTGATTTTAAAGTTAATAAAATGATAAATAAATATTATCTAATTTAATATATTAATATAAAATTATATTATTATTTACATATAAATGTTTTCTATTAATAAGTAAATTCTTTAATTTTACTTTATTTTAATTAAATAATAGAAAAAATGAAATATATTAAATAATTAATGAAATTATATTAATTAATAATATAAAATAGCTTTTAATGAAGATTAAATAAAATTGTATAAAAAATTGATATAAATTTATTTGTATAATTTTTATAAACTATTTTTTTTAAGATCAATTCTAATAATATGGAGAACCATTTGAATTAATATTGTCTTTAATTCTCTTATGAACATCCATATGATAATCACTGTCACATCTAAGATTTTCAATTACTTCATTAGTTGGTGTTCTAACCGGACAGTTAAAAGTACACATTCCACATAATGTACACATGAATAGCTTTTTATCATCTTTAGATTCATTTTCATTTAAGAATCTGCTCATTGCTATTCCACGACCGCCAAGATAATAGTTAAAACCAAATTCATTACCTACAGCATTATAAACAGGACAATTTACAACACAGTTACCGCAATTTATACACCACAAACATTCCTCACTAGCTTTTCTACGGCCATTATCAAGGAAAATTACAACAACTCTCTCTGCACCATACATTGGCTTTAATAGTTTTTTCTCTATATCCGCAGTTTTAGATGGACCTGCAATAATATTAATATATGAGGAAATTGGAGAACCTGTACCAAATACAGATTCTAATTTACAAATGGAAACTGCCTCTTCAACAGTTCTAACCAATTTATCAATACCTGCAAGTACTATATGGAGTTTACGGCTTGATGCATAAGCAACATTATTTTCATTATGAACAATTGCAAAAGCACCATCTTCAGAAGCTATTGCATTAGCACCTGTAATACCAACTTTTGCCTGGTTTGCATAATTTAATACATCCTCTCTAACGGTTTCCATAATTTCTTTATGAATCGGTTTTAAGTCAGTACCAAGAGCATTATTTACAATATTAGTAATCTCATCAACACTTAAATGTGCTGCTGGCCCAGTATTGTGTACTGGCCTATTGTCAGTAGTTTTAAGTTGTAAGAGCCTATCACCTAAATCTGTTTCTATAACATTAATGCCATTTTCTTCTAATCTGTTTCGACCTTTAATCTCACCCATAGTATTAGATTTAGATTTGATAAGAATTTTATTCTCAGGATCATATTCATTGATTAAACCATTAATGATTTCAATTGCTTCTTCACCATCATGAGCTTCAAAAAAATCTATATCATTTCTATTAAAGTTTTCTTTTGCTTCTTCTAGAAGTTCTTCCATATTTTCAATAGATTCTTTTCTAATATTTATCACACGTTCTTGTAATTTTTTAGTTTTCTCATCATCTGATATTAAAGCAAAACGGGATTGTAATACCTGAAATGACTTTTTCATTTGTTCCAATTCCCTATCTTCCATATTAAATCCCCTCTATACTTTCATTATTAATTGCTTTTTTAATAAATTCAGATAAGTCTAAAATTTTAAGTTTTTTAGAATTTTGATTAAGATTTAATTTACAAAAAGGACAAGCAGTTAAAATTAAATCACATCCAGTATCTTCAGCCTCTTTAATCCTTCTTTTTGCAATTGTATTTGAAATATCTGGATATGCAGATTTAACACCACCACCAGATCCACAACAAAGACCATTATCTTTAATATTTTCCATTTCAACAAGAGTAGTGTATTTTTCAATGACCTGACGTGGCTCATCATATACTTTCAAGGCCCTAGCTAAATGGCAAGGATCATGATAACTTACTTTTAAATTACTGAAATTATCATTTACTTCAATCTTACCTTCAATTATTAAATCTTTTAAAAGTTGAGATATATGGACTACATTTAAATCAACATTTAAGAGCCCTTTATAATCTTCTTTAAGAGTTTTATAACAACCTGCACATGATGTGATAATTAGCTCATCTTTAAAATTATCAAGATTTTCCTCCATTAAATTAAGAGCATCTTCCTTAAACCCACTTCTAAGCAATACAGACCCACAACATTTTTCATTACCCAAAACATGATAATCAAGACCTGCGGAGTCTAGTAAAAATCTTGTAGATTCCTCTATATCACTATCTTTTTCTCTTGCAGTACAACCTCTAAAATATAA
>CAYQMW010000174.1:0-3106 GCA_964418715.1 uncultured Methanobrevibacter sp.
AAAAATTATTAAATAAATTTTTTATTGAATTTTGAAAAAAGTTTATATATTAAACAAAATTTATTAATTAATAATAAAAATAAAAAATTTATAAAAATCTTAATATAATTTAATGAATTTTAAACAAATATCTACTAATTATCTTTGAAAACTACTTATAATAATTATTCTACTTTAAATAGCAAACTAGTTTAAGAAAAATATTTAATAATTAAACTATAAGTTATATATAATTAGATATATTTTATAAAAAATTAAAACTGTTTTTATCGATTTTTAAATATTGACACGTGAAACTATGAAATTTGTATATTATAATGAAAAAAAAGAAAAAATTTTAGAGATTACAATTGATAAACTCCGAAAATTAGACAAAAAATACATTATAAAAGATGTTCCTCCTATTGAAGAAAAGTATAAAAAATTACTTAATAATGTGAGTGAAGAAATTTATGTACTATCTCCTATTAATGATGGAGAAGATTTTTACCTCGAATACTTTAACCACAGCAGTTTTTATGAAGAAACAGATTTCACTTTTGAAATTGGAGGATTATTTTCAAAAACCTATGCTCGTGATGATGATAAAAAACAATTAAGCAATTTAATTGATAAAATATATAATGAAGATACAGAATATAGAGGAACTATTAAATATTTAAATGACGATGGACAGTTAGTTAAATCAATTGAAGGACATTATTTTAAAATCGAGGATAAAGTAATTTTAATACATGAAGATAAATCAGAGGTAAGAAGATATAGAGAAGGTATCTTAAATAATAAAAATTTAGGAGTTGCAATTTATCAGGAAAATCATTTTGTTGAAGTAAATCAAAAATATGCAGATTCTGTTTTCAAAACTAGAGAACAATTACTAGGAGCTGCCCATGATTTTACTGGAATGCCTATTGAAACCCAGGAAATGATTAAAAGAGAAATAGGAAATATTCTAAATAGAAAAAAATTATCCTATAAAGCTCCAATCGTCTCATATACTGAAGATGGAGACATAAGGTATTATTTAAATGCAGAAGGATCATATATTGTTTATGATAATAAACCTGCTGTTTTATTTAAAGTAAAAGATTTAACAGAACAGGAAAAAGCTAAAAGATTAATTGAACGAAATGATGATGAAAACATACGTATAAAAAGTACCCTTAATGAAATTGGAGGATATTCAAAAACATTTATATCCTATGCAAATTATCCTGATTTCTTTAGTGTTACTGATAATTTCTATGAGGTTATTGAAGATGATAAAAGAGATTATGAATTTGGTAAAGATACCTTAAGAAGTTTTGTAATTGGTGAAGACTTAGAACTATATGATAATATGATAGCTTCATTAAGTCCTGCTAATCCTGAAGTTGAATTTACCTGCAGTATAATGACCTTAAAACTTAATATTAAATATATTAGAAATTACTTTAAAAGAGTTTATGACAGTGCGGGAAATGCAATTGCATATATTTCTGCCCACCAAGATATTACAGAAGAAGCAACCTACTCCAACTCTTTGAAAAAACAAATTTATGATAAAAACGAATTATTAAAGGATAAAGATATTTTAATTAAAGAAGTTCATCACAGTATTAAAAATAACTTAAATATAATACTTTCATTAATACGTATGGAAGAACACTTTAAAAATGATCCAAATGAGATTATTGAAAATACTAAAACCCATATTAAGGCAATAAGTGTTATGCATGAAAAAACATATCAATCTAACGACCTTAAAGAACTTGATTTAAAAGATTATATTGACTCAATTGTAGAATCTTTACTTGATATTTATGCCTCAAAAATCGAATATATTTCTAAAGTGAATGATATTTCCTTAAATTCCTCACAAGCTACTTCACTTGGTTTAATAATAAATGAACTTGTTAACAATACTGTAAAATATGCATTCCCAGATAATAATCCTGGAAATATTCAAATTAAACTTAAGAGAATTGATAAAAATATTGAAGTAGAATACAGAGACAATGGTGTTGGAATACCAGATTCTGTTGACTTTGAAAATCCTAATAGTTTAGGTTTAATTGTTATTCAAAACTTAACTAAACAAATAGACGGAAAAATAGAATTTAGTAATGATAATGGAGTATGTGTAAAAATAGTATTTAAGGAAAATGAAAGCTTTTAAATACTAATTTTTACTTTTTTTTATTTTATATATACTAAAATTTTTAAATTATTTAATATAATAAACCCAGTTTTCTTTTCGCTCTAATGCTTTAGGATATTCTCCATCAATATATCCAATAACACAATGGCCAATTCCTTCATAATCACCTTCAATACCAAGGTCCTTTAAAACCTCTTTATATTCATCCATCTCAAATTCTTGTTTTGCACGATGTATCCAAATTCCACCATAACCTAAATCATGAGCTGCAAGAAGTAAATTACCAATAACTAAACTTCCATCATAAATATAAGTTGGTACAGACTTATCTGCAAGAACAATAAGGACCACAGGACCATTATAAAATGGATTTACCTCTTCTGGAAAACCTCCAATTTCCCTGTTGATTTTTTCAAGTTTATCCCTAAACTCTTTATTTGTAACTGCAATAATTATTGGAGATTGTAATCCTCGACCATTAGGTGCATATGTTCCTGCTTCTATGATTTTTTCAATATCCTCTTCTGGAATCATATCACTTTTAAAACTTCTAATACTTCTTCTTGATTTTATTTTATCTATTACTTCATCCATTTTAATACCCTCAGATTAAATTACTATACTATTAATTATTTAAATTAATCTTATTAAATTTTATTAAATTATATTAAATCTTATTAAATTAATTTATTGGATATTTAGAATTACCTTAAATACTTAAATAAAATATTATAGAAATCTATTAAAATTTTATAAAAATAATGAAAAAAATTAGTAAAATCAAAATATAATTAACTGATTTAAATTATTAAAATTTTTAATAAATATAATTACAGTGATTTTAAAAAGTTTAAAAAAATAAAAATATATTAAATAAAAATAATAAAATTTTACTTATAATATTTAATAAAATTTAAACCATTATAAAGATTTAATATTATAAAGAGTTTTTAAAAAGATTAAAAA
>CAYQMW010000175.1:0-3074 GCA_964418715.1 uncultured Methanobrevibacter sp.
AGGTGGTATATGGGTTCTTCTATCATTCATTAAATTACTTCTAATTTTCACATACAAATTTTACTACTTTGTTTTTTATTATATCTAAAAATTCCGGATTATTATTTTCAAAGTTTTGAAAGGTCGACCATGAAATTAAATCGGCCATCTGTAGGCTTTTGTAATGTATGGAATCGGCATGCTCTATTTTAATTGCTTGTTTTTTAATATTATTTAAATTATTTAAAAAGAGTTCATTGAAATCATCTATCTCTTCTTGCTTGTTTTTTGATTTGTCTATAAATATGAATGTAGGTTTATCAATGTTAATTAATTTAGCTAATTTTGAAGCTAAAATATCGTATGCTTTTTATTATCGCTATATCCTATTTTATATCTATTTTCTTTATCAAAAACGATTATGAAAACTTTATATTCAATATTTTTTAATTTTTCAAGTAAAAAAATTTTAATTATTATACATTATTTTGCGAAATTTAAAAATGTTGAAAAAAAAAGATTTTTAAATATTTACACAAAAAATTATCAAAATACTCAAGAGATTAACAGTTCCTATTTGTTAAGTATTTTTTCAAAATTTTGATTGGCGCTAC
This sequence comes from uncultured Methanobrevibacter sp., assembly GCA_964418715.1. Taxonomy (GTDB): domain Archaea; phylum Methanobacteriota; class Methanobacteria; order Methanobacteriales; family Methanobacteriaceae; genus Methanarmilla. The sequence goes on from CAYQMW010000175.1 coordinate 594, forward strand.
TTTTTCATATGCATATTTAAACTCAATTTTTTATTCATTATTTTTGATTTTACTTTTTATTTCTTCCCACATTGCTTGTTCTTCACCACAGCCTGTGATGATTATATTATTATATTCGGAGTTACCTACAAGATCAACAATTCCATTAATTCTTTTGTCCATCTCTTCATATGGGAATGGATAGAAATCGCTATTGAATTCGTCTTTGATTTGATTATAATATTCTTCTCCAACCTCAACAGATTCTCTTCCAGGTATAACAATTAAATGATCCGGATTCATTAATCTTATAGCTTCAAGATGGTCTTCAAACACTTCTTCTTCACCTACATCTGGTGTGGTGTAGATAAATTCTAGTTTATCATTAATGTATTGTTTCATAAATAATACATTAGCTTTTACAGCATCACCATTATCTCCTTGACCAAGACCTACAATTTTACCACTATTTGTATTTACAACTTCAAAACGTCCTGGGGGTAATATTGCCATTGTAAGTGATGAGAAGATTTCATCTGCGGTTTTTTCAATATTTTCTACTTTAGGAGTAAAACTTGCATATGCTGTTGTAGAACATAATGTGTTGTAAAGGTTATGAACTCCAAAGGTTGGAAGATTTGTATCAAATTTAAATGAAACATCTTTTTTCAGTGGATAATTATAGACTGTACCTTCTATTGTAATATACCATCTATCAGGCTCCATTTTTATATCTGTAATTTTAACATTTGCCTCAGGTCTTTTAAATCCACAGTCGCACTGGTAAATTCCACGATGGTTCATAAATCTTTTAGAATATTTAAGGTCTTTTCCACATTTTGGGCATTGGATAGGATTTTCCTTGAATATGTCTTCAATATCTATATCAAATCCAAAATAATTAACTTTCACATCTTTTTCTTTTTTAAGTCCTATATATGCAGTTCTAGGATCATCAGCATTGGCTATTATAAGTCCATCATTCATATTTTTAGATAATGCTTCTTTTGCAGCTAAATATTTTTCAAATGGATTTTTAACACCAAGAACTTGAGTATGTTCTCTTGAGATAGTAGTATAAACTACTCCAACTGGATTTACTAATCTTTGAACTGTTTCAGGTATTCCATGTTCAAAGTCACGTATACCATATTCAAATACACCAAGTTTTCCATCATTTTTTAAAAGGCCAGTTGCAATTGCATTAATTGTATTACTTTCAAAATTAGACCTAATATCTGTGTCTTTTGATAGTAATTTAATTAACATGGTGGTGGTTGTGGTTTTACCGTTGGTACCAGTTATAATTACAGAACCAAGCTCTACTTCTCGAGATAAATTGTTTAAAGCTTCATATGAACCAACTTTTAAAAAAAGCCAACCAGGGAAACTTTTTCCCATTCCTCCTTTAAGACTTACAACTTTTGCACCTAATTTGCCCATAATTTTAGCGAATTTATACCTTAAATTATTAACCATAATAATTTATTATATTAATATCATATTTAAACTTTATTTTAAATATTAAAAATCCTCATTTCAGCTATTAATTTAAAATTAATTTTAAATTTAAAATTTAACATTAATTTATTAATTAAGTTATTTTTTGAAAAGATATAGAACTCAAATATTTTTTTATAAAATTAAAATTTAAAATAAAAATAAATAAAAAATATAATTTTATTTAAATTTTAATAAGATTAATTAAGATTAAATTAAATTAAAAAATAAAATAAATAAAATAAATAAACAATAAATAAATAAGATAAATAAAAGGAAGTATTTTAAAATTAAAAGAGGTGCTGATTTTTAAGTAAATACTCCTGATAATCTTTATCCAATATTTTAAGAGCAGATTTGTTTTGAGGACTTGTATTTGCTCGTTCTTCTACAAGATTTCTAAGGCTTCTATTTTTCATATGTCCTCTAACTTCTCTTAAAACCAAATCAAGTGTGTTTTTATTATATTCTTCTATATCTTCTCGACTCATATTTTCATAAATTGGATATGTATTTAAATCATAATTTTTAGTTGGAGTCATTAAAACATTAAGATAACTATAATATTTTGCTGAGTCTATTAAAAATCCGTCTATTCCCATATAACTAAGTAAAGGAATAAATGATGGTTCTGCAAATGGATAAATTAAATAAGCATTAGGAGATAGTGTTTTTCTTAAATTTACAATAAGCTCAACTAGATCTTTTGGATGGAGTAATAGTTCATCACCACTTGATATTAAAAAACCAGTATAACCAAGGCTTTCTAATTTTTGAGCACATTCTATTCTTAAATCAAGATATTTTCCTCCTTGTATAACTCCAATATCATATTCACCAATATCTTTTTCAGATTTAGCAATGGTTTCTCTTACACTCCAGCTTGCAAGTTCATAATCAATATTATATGGGGATGCTTGGCATGGTCTTATATTATATTTTTCCATATCTACAATAAATGGAGTCATTTCACCATTAAGCTTTCCAAATCTTCCAGGTCCA
>CAYQMW010000176.1:0-3064 GCA_964418715.1 uncultured Methanobrevibacter sp.
GGAGTTGTTTCCAGTAAAAAACAAGATGTAACTATAATGACTGACAATGCAGAGCCATTTTCACATTTTTTTCATTTTAATCTTTTATTAAATGTTTATTCTATTTTTCATTAATTTACATTAATTTTCATTAATTTTTATTATTTATTAATTTATTTAATAATTTTTATTTTTTTTTTAATTTATTTTCAAACTTTAAGAATATGGATATTATGAGATTTAAAGAAAGACTTTTAAGAAATTTTATGTTAATTGTAGGCATATCTTTAATGTCAATTGGTATTGTCTTATCAATTAAAGGTGGTCTTGGAACCACATCAATTTCATGTATTCCATATGTTTTAAGTCTCTATTTTCCTTTTACTGTTGGTCAGATAACAATTATTTTTAATTTATTACTGGTTCTCTTCCAGATGGTTCTTTTAAGAGAATTTAAAATAAGTTTGTTCTATCAGATGATAATCTGTTTTATATTTGGATATATTATTGATTTTTTCCTTTGGATTTTGACTTTTTTAAATCCAACAACTTATATATTTCAATTTTTAACATCATTGATGGGATGTTTTATTCTGGCATTAGGTATTCTTATTGAGGTCAAATCAGATATTACAATGCTTCCAGGTGATGGTGCTGTTTACACATTATATAATATACTTGATTATGATTTTGGTAAGATTAAAATTTGTTTTGACTCTATTCTTGTAATTACTGGGGCTGTTTTATCCATCATCTTACTTAGACAGTTAATTGGTGTTAGGGAAGGTACTATTATGGCAGCTATTTTAGTTGGTCCTGTAATGGATGTGTATGAAAAATTATTCGGGTATAAAATAAGTAATTTCTTAAAAAAACTTTAAATTGCTTTGTTTTAAATGGATGTTAAAAATAAGAAAAATTTTAAAATTATTAAGTTTAAAACCATTCATCTAAATTTGACATTTGCACACTCATATCAACATCTAATGGAGTTAAGCTAGGTCTTTTTTCAGTCATTAAGCAATATCCATCAGTTCCTTCTTCATAATCTTGATTTAGATTTGAGGTAATCATAACTATTTTGTGATTATCATCTTCAATAAACTGGTTTTCAGTCTCTTTTTGTGTGAATTCATAGGTAAAAATCTCTTCTAAATCAGTATCTTTATCATCAATTACAGTTTTATTGAGCATCTTTTCAGATAATCTGGTGAGTTTTATCTCTTCAGATAAACAGTTAGATGGAACATTTAAATTAAATAAATCTACATCTTCTGGAAAGCCATTTTCCTTAATTTTTAAAACTAAGTCATGTAATATTTTTTTAGATAATTCAAAGTTCTGATTTAGATGCCAGTTACCATCTTCATCTTGCTCAAATGCACTATAATCCATAAATAATGATACTGAAATAGCAGGAATCTCCATTGAAACAGCTTCTAAAGCTGCACATACGGTTCCAGATGAAGTTAAATCTTTACTACTAATATTGACCCCGGAATTTATACCTGCAATCACCAAATCAGGTTTTTCATCTAAAACATAATTTGCACCAATAACAACAGAGTCAGCAGGAGTTCCAGAAACACTATATGCGGGACTACCATCTTCAAGTTTACATGAACTTAATTGTATATGTTTAAACATTGTAAGATGACGTCCTACGCCACTGTTATTATCTTCAGGTGCAACAACAGTTACATGTCCTAAATCTTTTACAGCTTCCTTTGCAGCAAATATTCCTGGTGCATTAACACCATCATCATTGGATATTAGTATATTCATATTTAACCTCAAAAGGATATTTTTTTATTTTATTTAATAATTATATGATTAAATAGTAAATAAAAAAAGTAAAATTAAAAAAATTAATTTTGTGCTTTAATTTCAGTTTTACCATTCATGTAAGGAACTAAAACTTCTGGTATTTTAACACTACCATCTTCCATCTGATAGTTTTCTAAAATACAACAAATGGTTCTTTCAGTTGCAATTGCAGTACTGTTTAAAGTATGTAATATTTGAGCATCACCAGAACCTGCTTTTCCAACACGAGTTTTAGTTTTTCTTGCTTGATAATCAGTACAATTAGTACATGAAACTAATTCTCTGTAGGTTTCAGAACCAGGGAACCATGCTTCAAGATCATATTTTATAGCAGCATTGTCATTTAATGCAGAGGATACAATTGCTACAATATGATATGGAATTTCTAATTTTTGATAAATCTTTTCAGTCATCTCTAATAATTCTTTGTGAGCATTTTTAGAATCTTCTGGAGTGGTGAAAATAAATTGTTCAATTTTTTCAAATTGATGTACTCTAAAGATTCCAAGAGTATCTTTTCCGTGAGATCCTGCTTCTTTTCTAAAACAGGTAGAAAGACCACAATATTTTAGAGGTAAGTCTTCAGGTCTTATAATCTCATCTCTGTGTAATGCTGCAAGAGTTTGTTCTGCAGTTGCAATTAGGTATAAATCATCACCATCTATTTTATATAAAGTTTCTTCAAATTCTCCAAGTTCAGATGTTTCAGCAGCAACTTCTCCTTTAACAAAAAATGGAGTTTGAAGAGGAATATAGTTTTCAGATCTTAATTCATTTAATGCAAATTGGATTAAAGCTAAGTTTAAAAATAAAATGTCTTCTTTTAAATAATAGAATCTTGCACCAGAAACATTAGCTGCAGTTTCAATATCTGCACCATTAATCTTTTCAATTAAATCAACATGGTTTAATGGTTTAAAATCAAAGGAAGGTTTATCTCCAACTTCTTTGATAATTTGATTATCATCTTCACTGTCGGAAATTGGCACATCTTCATCAATAATATTTCCGACTTTGTATCTGTATTCTTCTCGAAGTCTTTTATACTCTTCTCCTTTAGCACTTAATTCTTTAATTTCTTCTGCTACAGCTTTGGATTTACTTATGACTTCTTCAATAGTTCCGTCTTTTTTTGCTTGTTTGAAAGATTTGGATAACTTGTTTTTTTCCTGACGTAATGTGTTTAATTTACTTTCACTTTCTCTCCATAAAGTATCATATTCAATTACTTTTTGAGCATAATCATTATCTCTAAATC
>CAYQMW010000177.1:0-3057 GCA_964418715.1 uncultured Methanobrevibacter sp.
TACTTTTTATGTATTATAATTTATAAAAGTATTTTTTTTAAAATTATTTATTGAATATTAAAAAATCAGTATTGATTAATCTTTTATGATGTAAATTTAGTTTTAAAATCTTTTTTATATTATTAAATAAATAATATTTAATAATTAATATTAAATAATAATATTTAATATTTTTATAATTAATATTTACAATTAATATTTTAATTCAAATTAAAATTTTCAAGTATATTTGTTTAGGTTATATTTATGTTAACTAAAAGAATTATACCATGTTTGGATTGTGACCTGCAAGTTCCAGAAGGCCGTGTTGTAAAAGGTGTTGAATTTAAGGAAATTAAATATGCCGGAAATCCTGTTGAACTTGCAAGTAAATACTACGAAGATGGTGCAGATGAAATTGTAATATTGGATATTACTGCATCTCATGAGCGAAGAGAAACTATGGCTGATGTTATAGAAAGATTAACTGAAAATGTCTTTATTCCAATATGTGTAGGTGGAGGAATAAGAAAAGTCGATGATTATATTAAAATGCTTAATGCAGGAGCAGATAAATGTTCAACTAATACATCTGCTATTCATAATCCTGATCTTATAAGTGAAGCATCTAAGGTAGTAGGTTCCCAGGCATGTGTTATAGGTATTGACGCAAAAAGACGTTATGTTACAAGTCCAAGTGATGCGCCAGGTAAAAATGTCATTGAAATAGAACATTCTCCACTTTCTGATGAGGCATCTTACTGCTGGTTTGATTGCAGTATTTATGGGGGACGTGAATTTACAGGAATAGATGCGATTGAATGGGCTAGGGAATGTGAAAAACGTGGTGCCGGTGAAATACTTTTAACCTCAATGGATGGAGATGGAACCAAAGGAGGTTATGATTTAGATTTAACCAAGGCTATTAATGATGCTGTTGATATTCCTGTTATTGCATCTGGAGGAGTTGGAAATCCTGATGATATTAAAGAGGCATTTTTAAAAACAGATGTAAGTGCAGCACTTGCAGCAAGTATTTTCCATTTTGATGAATACCCAGTTCCTGTTGTAAAACAATACCTAAAAGAAAATGGAATAAATGTAAGATTATAAAATTTATAGATACAGAAAATTTTATATCCTTGTAAAAAAATTTGTAGAATAATGATCAAATTTAGACTATAAAGTTCATTAGGGGTAAAAATTATGGAATTTAATAATTTAATTGATTTAAACCTAACTCAATTATCTGGTCAAACATCACAACCGCCATGGACATATGATGAGAATACTAAAGCGTATACTAATGTAATAGTATCAGATAATATTCCCATACTTTTAAAAACATCACAAAATAAGGATATTAATTCCTTTAATTTAGATTATGAAATTCCTAGTGCAATTGACGAATCTGTAGTAAATAAAAAGAAAATAGAAAAATCAATTAAAGAAGAAATTATTAAAATTTATGATTTGGATTTTGATTTAGATAAATTCTATAAATATTTAAAGAGTGATGAAAAATTAGCTGATTCTTGTGATTTTTCAAAAGGTCTTAGACTATTTAAGGCAACTGACCCATTTGAAGCAATAATATCCTCTATCTCTTCTTCTAATAATTCAATTAAAAGATGGACAAATTCAATCAATGATTTAAAAAGAATATGGGGAGATGAATTTGAGTTTCCATCTGGAAAATATTATAAATTTCCTCCTTCTGAAATTCTTTTAGATGCATATGCAGATAGTTTAGAGGAATATGAAGCTGATGATAGGCAAATGGAAATAGAATGTTATACTCATAATCTTAAATCATGTGGGTTTGGTTATAGAGTTCCTTATATTAAAGCAGCAAGTGAATTATTTACACTTGAGATGGATTATAATGAGTTTTTTAACATGTCATATGAAGAAGCATATGATGAGATAATTAATATTAAAGGTGTAGGACCTAAGGTAGCAGACTGTATTTTATTATATGGTTTCGGATTTCGCGAAGCATTTCCATCTGATGTGTGGATTAAAAGAATAGTTTCATATTTGTATTTTGATAATAATCCTGATATTTCAATAAAAGAAATTCGCCAATTTGGAATGGAAGAGTTTGGTGAATATGCAGGTTATGTTCAACTTTATTTATTCAATTATGGCCGTACATCTGGTCTGTTTGATAAATTAACCAGTAAATAGTTTTAACTTATATTATTAATTTCATATTAGAAAAGAGATAGTTTAATTTAATAGTTTTAAAGAATTAGATTTTATTAAATAAAAAGAGCTTATTTACTTAGTATAATGAATTATATAAAAAATAACTTATTTAGTTGCTTATAAAGAATTAGAATTAGAATTTAAATAAAAAAAGAAAAGGGTAAAATGATTATTTAACCTGTTACAGTAACTTTAATCATCTTATCTCCAGGACGGATTTCATTTACAACATCCATACCTTCAATTACTTGACCAAATACAGTGTGTACTCCGTCTAAGTGAGGTTGTGGACTGTGTGTAATAAAGAATTGGCTTCCACCAGTATCTTTACCTGCATGTGCCATTGATAAAGCACCGGTACCATGTTTGTGAGGGTTTCCTTCTGTTTCACATTTAATAGTATAACCTGGTCCACCAGTACCATTTCCATTAGGACATCCACCTTGAATAACAAAGTCAGGAATTACTCTGTGGAATGTTAAACCATCATAAAATCCACTATTTGCTAATTTTTCAAAATTAGCTACAGTTCCAGGAGCTTCATTAGGGAATAATTCTAAAACGATATCTCCTTTTTCAGTTTCAATTCTTGCTTTTTTCATAGTATCACTTTTTTTTTAAAGTTTATTAATTATTTAACAATTAAATAAATATTCATTATTTAATAATTAATCATAATTACTTATTAAACTTTTATTTGATTATTAATTTATACTTTATCAATTTTTTCAAAATTTAAATTGAACTAATATATTTTTACATATTTTTTATTATTCAGTATTTATTATTAAATTTATATTTAATAAAAAATAAAATATTAAATATATTTTTTTTTATAATTTTTTAATTTTTAAATTAAAAATACTA
>CAYQMW010000178.1:0-3017 GCA_964418715.1 uncultured Methanobrevibacter sp.
ACAATAATCAAATATGATTTATTCTAAGCCTGTTTTTAAAAAAAAGAAATTTAGAAAAATTATAACATAATTTTTCTAGGTTGGTATGCTTTATTATCAAGTAAATTCTGATATTCATCTAAGATAACATTTGCAGTTGATGATCCCAGTCTTGTTGCACCTGCTGCTAAATATCTTAAACAGTTTTTTTCATCTTTAATACAAGCTGTAGCTTTCATTTGTTTTTTATTAGCTGCAGTTTTAATAAGTTGTAAATAGGTTATCATTTCATTAAAGGTATTATTTCCTGTAAAACCTGTGTTTGTTTTAATGAAATCAGCATCAGTTTTATTTATTATCTGACTAATCTTTGTAACTTGTTTTTCATGTAATAAATTAGTTTCAATTATTACTTTTAAGACTTTATCTCCAATTGCTTCTCTTACTGCTGCAATTTCTTCACGGATAATATCATAATCTTCATTAACAAATGCAGGAATATTCATTACCATGTCAATTTCATCTGCACCATCTTCAACAGCAATTTTAGCTTCTAATGCTTTTACTCTTTTATCATTAGTACCTAATGGGAAACCTACAACAGTTCCAACTTTAACTTCACTGTCTTTTAATAGTTCTGCTGCTTGTTTAACATAACATGGACTAACTACAACGGAGTACATATTCCAATCATCTGCAATTTGACAAAATACTACCATGTCTTCTTTTGTAGCTGTATTGTCTAAATATGTAAAATCCATTGCTCTTGCAAGTTCTTTGGGAGTTTTATTTTTCATATTTTTACCTCTCGTTTTTTTTCCCTACTAATTTTTTAATATAATGTGTATAATATTTAAATTTTTACTTGTTGTGATTATTTTTTTATAGGGTCAATTTGAAAAATCTTAATTTTCTTAATGATGAAATTTAATTTTTAAATTAAAAATATAATTTTATAAATAAAATAAGTTATATTAATTTTTTAGCCATATATGGTCCTTTTCTTTCGTATCCAAATTTACGATAATAGTTACGAGTTCCTATACCACTAATAATTAATATTTCTTCTCTTCCATTAGCTATGGAAATTTCTTCTGCTTCTTTAAGTAATTCTTTTCCAAAACCAGTGTGTTGACCTACATTAAGGTTCTTTTTACCTATATTTATTAGGTTTCCATAAACATGTAATTCACGTATTAATGCAGATTTATCTGTAATTTCTTCTCTAAATGGATTGCTTTGGGGAAGTCTAAGTCTTAAAAATCCTGCAAGTGATTCTTCGTTTTTATCTTCAATTGATAAAAAGTGTTCTTCTCCACTGCAACATTCATATTTTTCCTTAAATAATTTATAATCACTAATATCATATTCTTCTTTGGTTTTTTTATGGCCTATTTCTCTGCATCTTATACATTTACAGTTAATGTCTTCCTTATCAAGTCTGTTATATACAAATTCTCCAAGATTGGAATTGGATATTCCTCCCTGTATAAGGGTAGTTGGAATATCTCTTTGTATTCTCATAGTTCTAACCCATTTGGGCAGAATCTTTTTAATCTCTACAATTAAATCAACTGCTTCTTCAGTTGTATAAGGATTATATTTACCTTCCTTCCACATGTCGTATAATTCACTGCCTTTTGTTACAAGAACAGGATATATTTTTAACATATCTGGTTTGTAGTTAGAATCTGTAAAGACTTGTTTAAACATTTCAAGATCCTTTTCTGGGCTTTGGAAAAGTCCGGGCATAAAGTGCATTGCAACTTTGATTGCTGAGTCTCTAAGATTTCTGTTTGCATCAATAACATCTTGAACAGTGTGGCCTCTTTTTACACGTTCATATATTTTATCATCAGTTGTTTGAACTCCAAGTTCTACTCTTGTCACACCCATTTTTAACATTCTGTTAATATCGCTCTTTCTGCAGTAATCTGGTCTTGTCTCAAAAGTCATACCTATACATCTAATCTTAGAAGATTCATTGGCCTTTTGAATATCTTCAAGGATTACATAATCATTAGGTTTATATTGTTTGACTAATCCATTTGAGTAAGGAGGATATTCATCTAATATTTTCTTATCAATGCTGTCTAAATCAAGTTCACTGGAAATTCCACTATTTTTTATTTCAATATCATCAAGTACAATACCAAAATCTACCATTGCCTTAAGACATTGGGATACAAACCATTCCTGATAGGATTCGTCAAGTGAAAGGAAAGTTCCTCCCATAATAATAAGTTCGACCTTATCGATAGGATGGCCTACCTTATGTAATTGCATTAATCTATTATAACATTGGATATATGGATGGAATTTAAACATACGTCCGCGTAATGCTGCAGGTTCCTCACCAGTATAACTCGGTGGAGCAGTACTGCTTTCAGGACAATACATACATCTTCCATGAGGACATTTATGGGGCTGACACATTACAGCTACAATAGCAACTCCAGATAATGTTCTGGTAGGTTTTTTCTGTAAAATAGGACTAACTATTTCTTTTTCCTCTAAGCTTGCACGTTCTAATATATCTGAATTGCTCATAAACTTAGATAATTTAAGGTCTCTGCAAACTTGTCTTTTATTAACCTCAAGATCGCGACGACTTTTTATTTTACCATTTAAAATGTCATCTATAATTATTCTTGAGGCTTTATCTAAATCATTCTCCATATAATCCCTTTATTTAAACTTTATAAGATAATTCTAGTCCTTTTTTAATTATATTATAAATCAACATCACTGTTTTACTTAATTTCTCTAAATCAGTATTACTGTTTTACTTTATTAATTATTTTACTAATAATTAAAAAAATTATAGTTAATTATTTATATTTTCATTTGTAAACCTTTAATTAATATATTGTTTAAATTAATATTTAAATAATAATTTTATTTGGTTTTAAAATTTTAAATAGAGGATTTCTATGAAAATAAAAAATTTTTTAGGTATGAAAGTTTTAGATACTAATGCAAATGAAGTTGGAAAAATTAATGATGTTGATTTTGACACTGAATCTGGAAAAATCAGT
>CAYQMW010000179.1:0-2871 GCA_964418715.1 uncultured Methanobrevibacter sp.
GAGTCTCAGGCTCCCAAAGCCCAAAGGATCGACCAAGCTACCCTATGGTCCCATATTAAGATTATTAAATAATATTACTTAAAGTAATATATTTACTATGATATGTAAGTTTAATATTATATATAAAGCTTATGTTTTTTGATACTTTTCTTATGAAATTTTTAATAAATCTAATTTTTAAAATAAAAATTATTTAAAAATAAACTTCCAGTATTTTATAATTTAAACTATTTTAAAAAAATACTATTTAAATAAAAATAAAGTATGTTTATTAAATATTAAAGAAAATATAAGCATATAATAATATACTGCATAAATAAGTAATATTACAAGCCCCAGGGGGGAATTGAACCCCCGACCACCAGATTACAAGTCTGGCGCTCTACCGACTGAGCCACTGAGGCACAATAATATATCAACATATAAAGTTATATTAATTTCTACATATAAAGCTTACGATAAAATAAGTATTTTTATATAAAATCATATTAAATGATATAAATTAACTATTGATATATGATTAAAAAATTTAACAAACTATTCACTTATAAAATTATACAATTAATTATAATATAATAATTGAATATTACTTCCTATAATTAATCCCCCATATAATTAATAAATATAAATACATTATTAATTAACTAGATTTTGATAAAAAATATAAATATAGTTTTTAATTTGATTTTCTCTAAATTCAAGTATTAAAATATTTATATGAGATTCTGTAAATTAGATAATAATATTTAAAAAATAAATATAAGATTTACAAAAATTTAGAAAAATTAAATTTAATAATATTAAATAATTATTGATTAAAATAATCAAATTAAATATTAAATAACTAAAGTTAATTTAATTTTAATAATTCAATATGATTAAAAATTAAATTTAATTTAAAAGCAAAATTAAGAGTGTGCATATAAAATGGTTAACAGTAACGAAATATTAGAAAAAGTTCCGCAAGCATTAGAAAATTTAAAAGAAATAAATCCATTAACTCAATGTATTACAAACTATGTAACAGTTAATGATGTTGCTAATGGACTACTTGCAATAGGTGCAAGTCCCCTTATGAGTGAAGATCCACGTGAACAAAAAGACATAGTAACAATCGACAGTGGACTTGTAATAAATATTGGAACCTTAACCAAAAGCCAAATAGAAGGAATGTATGCGGCACTAGATGAAGCTGATGATTTAAATAAGCCTATTATACTTGATCCTGTAGGAGCAGGAGCAAGTAATCTAAGAACAGACACAGCACTTTTCATACTTAACAATTATAATATAAGTATTATTCGTGGAAATATGTCTGAGATAAAGATTCTTGCAAAAGACTACAATATTGATATTGAAAATAATGATACTGTAAAAGGTGTAGATGTTGCAGAATCTGATATAATCGCAAAGGACAATATAAAAATAAATAGTGCAATTATAAAAGAATTTGCAAAAAAAACTGACACTGTTGTTATGGCATCAGGACCTATTGATATAATATCTGATGGAGAAGATGTTTACACTATTGATAATGGAGATGCTTTAATGGGCCGTATAACCGGTTCAGGATGTATGTTATCTGGTATAATCGGAGGGTTTATCGGTTCAAATGAAGACACCTTAATTGCAACCATATCCGGCGGTCTTTCAATGGCAATTGCTGGAGAACTTTCAGCAGAATATGTTAAAGAAAATAATCTTGGTTCCGGTTCATTTAGAACATCACTTATTGATGAATTATATAAGTTAAATAGTGAAACTATTTTAAAAAGGGCTAATTTAGATAAAGTAAAAATTTAATAAATAAATTAAAATAAAACCAGAGATGACAGTAATGGAAAATATTGACTACTCACTATATCTTGTAACAGACAGCAGAGAAAAAAGTGAAGAGGAATTTTTAAATGTTATAGAGGAAGCTCTTAAAGGAGGAGTTAGTGTAGTTCAAGTACGTGAAAAGGAACTTGAACTCATACCATTCTATGAAAGGGCAAAAGCAGTTAAAGAATTAACTGACAAATATGATGTGCCACTAATAATTAATGACAGACTAAGTATATGTATTGGTCTTGGTGCAAATGGTGCACATATCGGCCAGGACGATTTGGATGGAGAAATTGCAAGAGACATACTAGGTCCAGATAGAATACTTGGAATTTCAGCTTCCACTGTTGAAGAAGCAATAAAAGCTGAACGTGATGGTGCAGATTATATTGGATGCGGAGCAGTATTTCCAACATCAACAAAAGAAGATGCAGACTCAGTTACAATTAGTGAATTTAAAAAAATTAAAGAATCAGTTGACATTCCAGTACTTGCAATTGGTGGAATTACAGAAGATAATGTATCCGAGCTTAATGACAGCTCTGCAGATGGAATATGTGTTGTATCTGCAATAATGAACTCAAAAGATCCAAAAGAAGCAAGTGAAAATCTGCTAAAAGAGTTTAATAAATTGTCTTAAAATAAATTTTAGAAAAAATTAAAAAAAAGTAATTAATATAAATATTATTATAGAATAGAAAAATTAAAAAAAATAAGTTATTACTAAAAATAGTTTCATAGAATTGTTTTGAGGAAATAAAAACTTGTTTTAAAGAATTTCCTCAAATATTTTACAATCAATCTCTTCTAAAGAGATCTCTTGTATATACCTTTTCAGTAACATCACCTAAAATGTCAGTGTCGAAACGGTTTGCAAGAATAACATCACTTTCCTTCTTGAAACGGTCAATATCATTTACCACTTCAGATCTGAAGAATTCACTTCCATCATCCAATGTTGGCTCATAGATAATTATGGAAATTCCCTCTGCCTTTATACGCTTCATAACGCCTTGAATAGCAGATGCACGGAAATTATCACTG
>CAYQMW010000180.1:0-2841 GCA_964418715.1 uncultured Methanobrevibacter sp.
ATATATAAAGTTTAAATTTTAATAACACAGATAATCTGATTTTTATTTATAATTTCAAAATTTTTTATAGTTTTAATCTATAATCTAATTAAATTGAGAATTTTATTGATAAAATTTTAAAAAGATTATAAAAAATCTAATTATCATCTTTGAATCTTATTTTTACAGAATCAGCATGGGCATAGAAACCTTCATACTCTGCAATAGGAACAATAGTATTTTTAAGAACTTTTAAACCTTCTTTTGAAACTTCCTGTACAGTTGGTTTTTTAATAAAGTCTTCAGTAGATAATCCTGAATACATTCTAGCACCGCCTGCAGTTGGAAGTACATGGTTTGTACCAGATCCATAATCACCACATGCAACAGGTGAATAATCTCCAATAAAAATAGAACCTGCATTATTGATTTTACTTAAAACACCTTGATTATCATTAGTGCTTATTATCAAATGTTCAGGAGCATATTTATTTGTTAAATAAATACCTTCATCCATATCTTTAACTACTACAATTTTTCCTCTTTTGGAAATGGAAGATTGGATTATTTCTTTTCGAACAGCTTTTTCAGTTATTTTTTCTATTTCTATATTTACCTTATTTGCTAAATTTTCACTGTTTGTAACAAATATACATGCTGCATTTGGATCATGTTCTGCCTGTGATAAAAAGTCATGTGCAATAAATTCATGATTTGCTGAATCATCTGCAAGGATAAGTAATTCTGAAGGACCTGCCGGAAATTCAATATCCACATCACCATATACAAGTTTTTTAGCACCTGTTACAAAGATATTTCCAGGACCAACAATCTTATCAACCTTAGGTATAGTCTCAGACCCATATGCCATAGCAGCTATAGCCTGTGCTCCACCAACCTTATAGATTTCATCTGCACCTGCAATATGACTTGCAACAAGAATTGCCGGTGAAATCTTCTCATCTTTTCCTGGTGGTGTACAGCATACAATCTTTTTAACTCCTGCAATCTTTGCAGGTATAACTGTCATTAATATGGTTGAAGGATATGCTGCTCTTCCTCCTGGAATATAACAGCCAACAGTTTCAAGAGGTCTTATAATCTGACCTGCTCTTACACCATCAATTACATCCATTTCCCATTCATCAGGGATTTCAGCCTTATGGAATTTTTTGATATTACTAGCTGCACTTTTAAGAGCATCGATTAAAGAATCATCAATCACATCATATGCTTCTTTTATCTCCTCGTCAGATACAAGCATAGTGTCTAATTTAACACCATCAAACTTTTCAGTGTATGATAAGATAGCTTTATCTTTATTTTCTTTAATGTCAACTAAAATATCATTGACAGTAGAAATAATATTATTTATGTCTTCTTCTGACCTTTTAATAATATCTTCTAACTTGTCTTCACTATAATTAATTACATTCATTTTATCACAAAAAAATAAACTATATTCTGTTTATTATATAAAAATTACTTAATTTATTCCTAAAAAAAATAAGAAAAAAGATTAAGGAGTTAATCTGTGTCTATCTCTTGGGAATAAGACAGTTTCCCTAATATTTTCAACACCAGTTAAAACCATATTTAACCTATCAGCACCAAGACCCCAACCAGCATGTGGAGGCATTCCATATTTAAATGCTTTAAGGTATGATTCAAATGATTCTGGAGATAAGTCTTTAGCAATCATTTGTTCTACTAAAAGGTCATACTGGTGGATACGAGTAGCTCCTGAAGACAATTCAAGATTTTTAAACATTAAATCAAAAGCATGACATTTTTGAGGTTGATCTTCACATGGCATTACATAGAAAGGTTTAATCTCAGTAGGCCATCCACTTAAGAAGTAGAAATCATCCATTGCATCTCCTAAAACTTTTTCAGCTTCACGAGATAAATCTTCACCATACTCCATTTCAATTCCACGAGCGTTAATCAAGTCAACTGCTTCATCATAATCAATATCCTGGAATCTGCCTTGTGGAACTTCAATTTTATAATCTAAAATATCTAATTCATTTGAACAGTTTTCATTAACATCACTGATGAGTTTAATCATCATGTCATTTAAGAGATTTTTAACATCAGCATCATCCATAAAGGAAGCTTCCATATCGATGGAAATAGCTTCATTTAAATGTCTTAAAGTATCATGTTCTTCTGCTCTGAATATTTGACCAATTTCATATACTTTATCAAATCCTGCAGACATCATCATCTGTTTATATAATTGTGGAGATTGTCCAAGGAATGCTTCTCGCTCAAAGTAGGTAATTGGGAAAAGTTCAGTACCTCCTTCAGTAGCCGAAGCTACAAGTTTAGGAGTGTTAATTTCAATAATATTGTTTTCTGCAAAATATTCACGAACAGATTTAAACATTTGATTTCTGATTTTAAATATAGCGGATACACCAGTTTTTCTTAAATCCAAGAATCTGGAATTTAATCTGGTATCAATTTCTGCTTTAACTTTTTCAGTTGGATCCATTGGTAATGGTTGGTCTGCCATATTTAAAACTGTAATTTCAGATGGTAATATTTCAACACCATTAGGTGCTTTCCCAGAAGACTGAACTTTACCTTTAACAGCAACAACAGATTCTTTTCTAAGTGCTCTGATATCTTCTAAGATTTCTGCATCTAATTTTTTACTTGGTGCAGTAACTTGTATTCTACCTTCAATATCTCTTACAAGTAAAAATATAATTCCACCTAAATCACGAATTTCATGAACCCATCCCATAATAGTAACTTCTTCATCAATTACATCTTCAGTTACATCACTAGTATAATGAGTTCTTCTTAAGTCTCTTAATAAGTATTCCACTTAATTCACCTCATATAATAAAA
>CAYQMW010000181.1:0-2805 GCA_964418715.1 uncultured Methanobrevibacter sp.
AAAATTATAGGAATTAATCAAAAATTAAACTAACAAACTTATAGATAAATTAATAAAATATTAAACTAATAATTTATAAAATAATAAAAATTATAATAAGATTATAATAATGATAATAATTTACAATTGGGGAGATTTATGAAAATTAAAAAAATAGCTACAATACTTATTATACTAATTATACTACTTGCACCTACACTTAGTGCAGTTAGTGCAACAACAGTATTTTTAACCTCAGATAATCTCTTTGGAGAGAAAGGCGAAGAAGTTAAAATGCTTAATGAGATTAAAGACTATATTGAAGAAGAAGACAGTAGTATAAGTGTAACAGTAGACCCTGAGGCACCAGGACCTGGTGAAGGTACAAGAGCTATGGAATCAGATTGTGATGTAAGTGTATCTTTTGCCTTTTCAGATGCTGCTAATTTTTATGAATTAGGTAAATACTCCACAAAAGTAGATAAACAGACAATATTTGTTAATGTAGGTTCTCTTGATTTATATAATCTTGATCTTTTAAGACGTGCATGGGACGATAACTGGTCTGATAAAACATTCCTCTCACTTAAAAATCCTGGAGATTTTTTAAGTGAAGCAGGAGTAAATGTCATTCAGCCTGTACAGGCACTACCTGAAAATACAGATGATGATGGAGACATGTATTATAGTGACAGTGAAAAGAACCAGTATATTGCAAGTCAGATTGTAGAGGCCATACACAATTATGATTCATCAAATAAAAATCTAAATGAAGGAGATGTTGTACGTACTTCTTTAGATGTAAGTATAGTTGGTGATGTATCACATAATATTATACTTAACAGACAGTTAGGTCAGGAAAATGCAAGTTATGCAGGTTATAGTGGAGCTCAAGCATTATATTTACTATCTTCCTATCTAACAGGTAAAGGTTTAAGTGAACCAAAAGACTTTGCAAATGCAAGTAACCCTCAGGATTACTCTGCAGGTGCAGCTTCCACTTATAGTGTTTATGATTATGAGTCTATGGCAGAGATTGTTAAAGACTATATGGATAAAAATGGTCGTGCACCGGATTATATTCAATATGAAGGTGCAAGTATAGGATATAATGACCTTTTATATAATTTTGCACTTATAACAGAAGATGATAAAGATTCAAGTACTATGGATCTTCCAAACACAAGTGAGTTTAACAGCGAAGCTGATATGACAATATTCTTCATTGCAATTCCAATAATTGTAATAATAGGAGGAATACTATTATACATTGGACTTCGCAAAAGAGGAAGAAAAAGAAAAAGAAGATAAATAAAATATTGGGCTTTAATTTTAAAGCTTAATAATTTATTTTATTTTTGAAATTAACTAATTAGATAAGGCAATAATTAGACAAGTAAAATAATTGGAAAAATTCTAATCAAAAAATATAAATGTTAACTTTAATATATATCCAAAATGATAATATTAAAAATAAGTTAATAAATGGGAGGATTAATATGGAAATAAGAAAATGTCCAGGTTGTGGAAAAACAGATACAGCAGGATACGGGTTCTGCATATATTGTGGAAAAGAATTTACCCCAGAAAATGCTCCTATAATCCATATAAATGAACGAATGCCCCCTGTACAAAATCCAAATAATACTAAAGGCAATACCACTCCCAACCCCACAATAAATAAAGAAAATATAGATAATGTCAGTTCAGATTTTCCGGCAAATGAAGAAATTAAAATGACAAGCGAAAATAATGATTCCGAAATTGCAAAACCTAAAAGATCATTAGGTCTAAATCTTTTAATAATATTCGGATATGCACTTGCTCTTATTGGAAGTTTTCTTGGATTGATTATAAGTATCTACTTACTTACACGTAAAGATCATAGTCTTAAAAGACATGGGGTTATACAGCTTGCAATATATGCATTCTACATTGTACTTCTTGTAATACTATTTGCAAATGGTACATTAACTTGGGATACAATTGCACAAGTCGGACAAATGGAATATAATAATTTAACCCATATGTTTTAAATTTATATTATTTTTCTCTTTTTCTCTTTTTAGCTTAATATAAACTGTTGAATTAAATTTTTAATTCTTTTTTATTATTCTTTTTTTTAAACTATTGAGTAAACATTTAATTTATTTTATTCATCTCTTTTTATGACTGTTTTAAATTAAATTTTATTTTAATAATTAATTATTATTTAAATTAATCTAACTATCCTCAGCTTGTTTAAAATAATATAACATAACATATGCTGACTCATCATTATCATAGTAGTGAGGAACCTTTCTATCAATATAAAAACCGAAGTTTTCATAAAATCTAACACTGACTTCATGATTAGCATTTACTTCAAGGGAAACAAACTCTGCATCAGTATTGCTTAAAACCAACATAGCTTTTTTTAAAAGAGAAGTACCAATTCCAAGATTCCTATAATTTTTATCAATAGCTAAAGAAATAATATGGCCTTCATTTTCTTCCTTCATCCAGAATATAATGTAACCTACAACATACCCGTCAATTTCTGCAATTAAAAAACCGGAACCTATCTTGAATAGCTTCAATATCATTTCAACTCCATATGTAGACTCAAATGACATTGTTTCTATTTCATGGATTCTTTTTAAATCATTTTCCATAAACTGACGTATAATCATAAGTAGACCTCTAATTAAAAAATAAGTTAATTATATATTGATATTATTTTGATAATAAGATTTCGATTATATATAGTCTTTTACTTAATGTTTTTACCATTTTGAGAGTGCGACGCAAAATTTTTTATAAATTTTTGCCAACACGAAAAAATAA
>CAYQMW010000182.1:0-2736 GCA_964418715.1 uncultured Methanobrevibacter sp.
TATTTTTTCGTGTTGGCAAAAATTTATAAAAAATTTTGCGTCGCACTCTCAAATTATAAAAAAAAAATCGGTATATATTTATAGATATTATTAGAAAGTTTTAATTAATTTTTAAATTTAGGTGATTTCATTGAATATAAGGGAAAACATATTAATCATTTTAATAATGATTGGATCTTTAATTTTTTCAGTATTATATCTTAGTAATGGATTTTATAAGACTAATATTGTAAGGACAATTTTAACTATAATATTAGTTATTTCATTTTTAGTCTGTTTAATCTATTTAATAGGAGAAGCAACTAATAATTCCTCTATTAAAAATAAATTTAAAGTTATTGGAGATAATTCTGGAGTTTGCTGTATAGGAATAATTATAGTATTTATTATCTTTGTTGGTATAGGAAATATGTTCCAAGGCGACTTAACTAATATGGAAGGACATGTAGAATTAGATAACGCTCAATTTAACTGGTTAGGTAATGGAGGAAAAACAGAAACAGGATACTGGGTATATGAAAGTACTGGTACACCAACAGGTGAAAAAGAATACGATTATTATGGTGCTAAAATCTCACAAAATATAAGTTTCAATATAAAAAACATTAAATGGGACAGCCAGATTGATGAGGCCAAACTTAATCAAGCATTAAAACCAGATAATATTGGAAATATAGATGGAAAAACAATAGTAACACTATATGATAAAGATGGAAATTATTTAAATAAATATGAAACCATCGCAAAATTAGTGGGAGATAAAGTTATTATATCATCTGATAAAAATGATAGTTCTAGTGACGACGGATTTTCTTTTGATAAGGATGAAATGAATAGTACAGACATTAAATACCTTGAAGTAGAAATAATTCTTAAAAACGATAATGCAACTCAAAATAGTCCTGATTATTATTCATTTGACATTAAATCAGATCGTTATAAGTTAAGTTAATTTAAATAACTTAAACTTAAAAATGAAAATTTTAATAATAATAGAAATAATTTTGCATTAGTTTAAATTAAAATTTTTAAAAAAAAAGAAAAAAAGAAAGAATAATTAAATTCTTTCTATTTTATTTATTTTTATAAATTTTTATTATTATTAGACTAGTTTTCTAAATTTAATTAATTAAACTTAAGCTTTTTAAAATTATAATTTCTTACAAGCTTCAGCTAATTTTCTACCTAATTCAAAACTTGCCTCTTCTTCATCAGCAGTTGGTACAAAGGTAATTTCCTGAGTATCAATTACATCAAAACCACAGTTATTTAACTCCTCAGCAAGCATTGCAGGAGTTCCTCCTTTTCCACCCATTGAACCAAAGGTAACTGCTTTTCTTACAATACCAGTTCTGTTGAAGAGTAATCCTTTTAAGTAGTACATAATATCCCCAATACTAGGATATGGTACATCGTTAATAGTAGGATCTCCAACTGCAATTCCTTTACTTGTCAAGACACTTTTAACAATTTCAGATCTTTCATCTTCATGTAAGAAAAAGATTTCAACATCATATCCTTCAGACATTGCACCTTCTGCAATTTCATGAGCCATTTGTTGTGTTGAATAATGCATAGTGTCATAAATGATTGTGATTTTATCTTCACATACACCAGTAGCCCAATTTTGGTACGCACCAATAATTTGCATAGGATCTGTCCAGATTTGACCATGAGATGGTGCAATCATTTTAATAGAATCAAGTAAACCTAATTCCACTACTTCATTTAATTTTTTAAGTACTAATTTGGAAAGTGGAGTGATTAAGTTAGCGTAGAACTTTTGAGCTGCATCCATTAAGACATATTCAGGGATTTCATCACTGAATCTTTGTGTGAAACATAAGTGTTGACCAAATGCATCATTAGGGAATAAAATACCAGTCTCATCAGCAAGTAAAGTGAACATACTATCTGGCCAATGTAATAAGAATGCATCTAAGAAAGCCAATGTTCTTCCACCAACATCCAAACTGTCTCCAGTTCCAACAGTTATAAATTCAGCACCTTCAAGAGAAGGATAATGTTTTAATAAACCATTTACTGCAATTTTTGTACAATAAATTGGTGCTTCTGGGAATCTTTTGTGTAAATCTACTAAAACTCCAGAATGATCTTTTTCAACATGGTTTTGGATAATATAGTCAACTTTGACTTCTTTTCCTTCTTGTGCAAATGCATCATCGATACGTGCCATCATTTCTTTTGTTTTTCCAGGATATGCATTATCAATGATTGCAACTTTATCTTCACCAAATACAATATATGCATTGTATGTTGTTCCATCTTACCAAATTCTTAAAATATGTTCAGATTATATTATTGAAAAGTTTTGTAACTATATTCATTCACAACAAAACTTAATTAATGACTTATTTTTCATACTTTATAGAGAATATATTTGATTTTCATATATCCTGCATGTGAGATGATAATATTTATTATTTAAAAACTATAAATTATTATTATGAAAAAGTTTTTGAAAGTTGCATTAAAATCCCAATGGAAAACAATTTTAATTATTTTCGCCTTAATAATCCTTCAAACCATATTTCAAATGGAAATAATTGATTTATTCAGTGCGGCTTTGACGGGAGTTAAAAATCAGAAAATCAACATGCTTTTCCAGTCAGGATTGTATATGTTAATATTTACAATCCTTTCAATGATTTCTATTTATGCTGTTTCTTATCTTTCAACAAAAGTATCTTCAAAAGCAGCATATACTATCCGTGA
>CAYQMW010000183.1:0-2683 GCA_964418715.1 uncultured Methanobrevibacter sp.
CTTACTTTTCTTATTTTTAATAGATTTTTCTCACTTTTTTTAAATACTTTTTTTACATTTAAATTAATTTACTATTTTTTAATAATATTAGGTGATATAATTAAAGATAAAATTTTCATGGAAAGAGAATTTTTCGATAAATTAAGAGGGTATTGTTTATCTTCCGGCTTAAATTTAAATGAAATTTTATTTGAAAAGATCTTTTATATCATTAATAATAATGTTCCTATTTTAAAATATGAAAATCCTTTTAAGGTTAAATCTCTTTCTCTTTATTTAACTGATGAGCTTATTGTTTATTTGGAAGAATTTACTCTTAAAAATGATATTAGTAAAAATGATATTTATTATACTGCTATTAAATCTCTAGAAGAGGATTTAAATAACGCTGATGAATATTATAATAATACTTCTTCTGAGAATACTTCCTCTAAAATTACTTCCTCTAAAACTAATTCTTCAGATAATGATTGTGATATTACTAATTTTAAAGATAGTGTTGAGGATATAAAAAAAGGTAGTAATGATAAAAAAGAAACTACAGAGGATATAAAAGAATGTAATGAGTATAAAAAAGATAGTAGTGAGGATAAAAAAGAAAGTTATGGGGATAAAGATAGTTTAGAGGAAAATAAAAAAAATCAGAAATCCAGTATTGAAAATAATGAAACTATTTTATCTAGAAAAACTGGTTCTGATAATGATATTTCCCATGAAATGGAAGTTTCCATTAATGAGTATCTTTCTAATTTTGATGTTAAACAACATATTTTATCAAAATTTGGTCTGTTAGTTGAAGAATATGAAACAGAATTTAAAAATAATAAAATTAACAATATTATTAAGGATTTTGATAAAGATAAGGACTTAAAATTATTTGAGGATAAAAGTAAAATACTTGATTTTGAGTCTATGTCCAGTAGTTTAAAGAAAGAATTTATTGAAAGTGAAGACTTTTTCAATAATATTTGTGGCCATAAGTTAGATGATTATCAGAGACTTGCTGCAATTGCAGATGAGGATAATCTTCAAATTATTGCAGGTGCAGGTACTGGTAAAACCTTAACCTTAATAAGCAAAGTTAAATATTTGGTTTGCAAAAAAGCTGTTGATCCTAAAAGAATTTTATGTTTGTCTTTTAATACTTCTTCTGCTAATGAATTGAGGGGAAAACTAAAAGAGGAATTAGGTAGGTCTATTGAAACTAAAACTTTTCATTCATTAGGCCTTAAAATTATAGGTTCATATGATAAAAGTATTGAAAGCCGTTCTATGGATTATGATAAATTTTACATTGAAAAATTTAAAGATTCATTAACTCTTGATGAAATGAAGGAAGTTATAAAATTAGGATATGACAGTTTTAATATTTCAAAGCATGCTTTTGAATTTTTAATTTCAGATAAGATATTATCTAAAGAAGATAAAATCCAGGAAGAATATAATTTTGTCCTGTCCCAATGTCCTCTTCCAGGATTAATTGAAGACTTTATGGATAGTTTTAAAAGGCAGAATTATTCTTTTGATAAATTCTATGAATTTTACACCAATCCTTATTATTTCTCTTGTGAGGATGGTTATACATCTGTAGATATAGAAAATAGGCATCGATTTTTAGATATTGTATGTAAATTTTATCTTGAATATGAATTGTATTTACTTAAAAATAATATGGTTGATTTTTCTGATATGATAAATAAATCAATTGGTCTTGTTGAATTAAATGGAATAAAATATGATTACGACTATATATTGATTGATGAATATCAGGATACTTCTTACTTGAATTATAAGCTTATACGTGCAATAAAAGATAAAACTAATTGTAAAGTTGTTGTTGTAGGTGATGATTGGCAATCTATCTATGGTTTTAGAGATACAAATATTGAATTGTTTACTGACTTTGGAAAATACTTCAAAAATCCGAGGATTATTTTCACCAGTGAAACATATAGGAATTCTCAGGAATTGATAGATGTTGCAAGTAAATTTGTCTTGTCAAATAATAAACAAATCAAAAAGAATTTAATCTCTAATGTTAAAGTAGATGGTCCTCCAATTAAAGTTTCATATATAAACAGTAATGTTAAATCAAAAGTAGATATTTTATCTAAAATAATTTTAGAATTAACTGAAGATTATCCTGGATCTTCTGTATATATTTTAGGAAGAAATAAAGATAGTATTACTAAATATTTAAGTCAAAAAAGCTTTTATGCAAAAAATTATAAACAAATAGGTAAATCCAATAACTTAAAGATTACTTACCCTAAGAATTCTAAGATTAAAGATATAGATAAGTTGGATATATCTTTTAAAACAATTCATGCATCAAAAGGTTTAGAATCCGATAATGTAATAATCATATTAGATGATAAGTTTCCAAGTACAAGGTCTAATCATGGACTTTTGAATTATGTTTCAAATGATAATAATCATGGTTCAAGAAAAGCAAATGAGGAGAGAAGATTATTTTATGTTGCATTATCTAGAACTAGAAATAATGTTTTTATAATATCTGATTTTTATAAAAAATCTTCTTTTATGGGAGAACTTGAAGATATGTGGGACTTAAACGATTTTCAAAATAGTTTTGAGATTTATTATAATTGTAATGATGAGGATAAGGATTAGTTTTTTTTAAAATTAGTATTTTAGTTTCTACAATATTACAAAAAATTTT
>CAYQMW010000184.1:0-2680 GCA_964418715.1 uncultured Methanobrevibacter sp.
AGTTTTATTTAAAATTTTTTTTTAATTTTTTTTATTTTATTTTATTTTATTCTATTTTTTATTTTTTAAAAATTTTTATTTTTTTTATTTTTTTTAAATTTTTTTTCTATTATAAAATATTAATTGAATTTTTTTTTTTAAATTATATAGTAAATTTAATATATTATCTTTATCAAAAATTTTAGTGCTTATGTTTTTAAAAATAATGTGTTAAGGTTATAAAAATGCATGAATTATCAATGGCTCAAGGAATATTAGATTCAGTAATACAGAATGCTGAAAAGAACAATGCTACAGAGGTTACAAAAGTTGTTATAGAAATTGGACGTTTGGCTATGCTTAATCCAGAACAGGTTAAGATTATGTTATGTGTATTAAATGAAGACACTATAGCGTCTAATGCAGAATTTGATATTGAAGAGATTCCTGCTGAGGTAGTATGTAAAGAATGTGGTTTTGAAGGTGAAGCTAATATTGATGATTCAGACCATTATATGCCTATGATTAAATGTCCTAAATGTGAATCTTTTAGGGTAGATGTTATTAATGGTAAGGATGTTATTGTTAAAAATATTATTATTGATAAAGAGGATGAGTAATCTCTTTTTAGTTTAGATTGATTAGTATTTTTAACTTAATTCTTTTTTGATAACATTACTAATTAATTTGTTAATTTAAATCTTTTTTAGTAAGAATTTTTTAAGAGTTTTAACAATTCGTTAGTAATACTTTTTTTAAATTTATTAAAAATTAGTAATACTTAATTTTTTTTAAATAATAATCATTATATAACAGATTAATTAATATTATTATAGATTAATATTTTGATATAAGAATTCGTATTATATTTTAAATATTATTTATTTAAATTTCAAAAAAATTATTTTTATAAATATAAAACTGTATTTATAGTTTTTAGGAGTGATAAGATGCATAAAGTTGCAGATGTTACAATTGCAGAAAATATAATGAAAGCTAACAATAAAATTGCTGAACATAATCATGTTTTATTTGATGGTTACAATGTTTTTTGTATTGACTTTGTAGGTGCTATTGGTTCAGGAAAAACTGCACTTATTGAAAAATATGTTGATGCTGTAGATGATAAAATAGGTGTACTTGCTGGAGATTTAATTAGTAAATATGATGCTGACAGGATAGAAAGGCATGGTGTTCCAGTTGCAGGTATTAGTACAGGTACAGAATGTCATCTTGATGCTCATTTAGTTGAACATGGTCTTGAAGAATTAGAATTAAAAGATCTTGACACTGTTATTATTGAAAATGTAGGTAATTTAATTTGTCCAGTTGATTTCCAATTAGGTTCTCATATGAGGGTTGTAATTGTAAGTGTAACTGAAGGTGATGATACTGTAGAAAAACACCCTTACATTTTCAAAGATTCTGATGTAGCTATTATTAACAAAATTGATTTAGCAGATGCTGTCGGTTCTGATGTTGATAAGATGGTTGCAGATGCTAAAAAAATCAAACCTGATATTGAAGTTATTACTATGAGTTTAAAAGAAGGCATTGGTCTTGATGAATTCATAGCTACTGTTGAAAAAGCTAAAGCAGAATATGCTAAAGATAATTAAATAATTTTATTTAATTATTATTTTTCTTTATTTTTCTATTTTCTTATAAATTTCTATTTTTCTTTTATTTCTTTTATTTTTATTATTTTACTCATTTAACTTATTTTAGATTTTTTCTATATTTTTTATAATTTCTTCTTTCTATATTTTGTTTTTTTTTTGAGTTTTTTATTCTTCCATAATTTTTGTATTGTTTTTTTGAAAAATATTTAGGTGTACCTAAACATTTATATACTATAATGTTAATACTATTCTATAAGAAATTTAGGTGAACCTAAAAATATCGGGTTTATAATTTTTTTTTAAAAATTATTTATTGTCCTTCCTTAAAATCGTGATTGATTTTTTAAAAATCTGTATTAATTAAATATTTTCCACAAAAGTATATTATCTCTCTAAAATCATCCTAAATTTCTTAATAAACAAAGGATTAAAAGTATTTTACTCCCCCAAATAGTTTTCACTTTTAATCCTTTCCTCAATTGTTTTCATTTATTTTATTTCTTCATTTTTTATTTTTTTTTTTATTTTTATTGTTTTTACCTTTTTTTAGAGATATGATCTTTTATTTAGAATTTTTAAAAAAATTATATTATTTTCAAAATTATTTTCATCAAAAATTTTTAGGCATACTAAACATTTATATACTATTAGAATAATACTATAATACAAGAAGTTTAGGCATACCTAAAAATTATAATTGCCTCTCTTAAAATTAATTTCTTTCAAATTAATCATAAATTATAGTTTTCATTACACATATCTATCTGCCAAAAAATCTTTCTAATGCCTATTCTTCTACTTAGAATCAAATCTACTAATTAAAAAAGCCTTTAATCAGACTCAAAATATCAAATACTTTTGGTTCGCCTCAATTGTTTAAAAAAAATAGAAACTAAAATTAGTATAATATCTCAAGTTTACTTATTTAAAAATTTGAAATATTTTCTAATTTTATTTTTCTTCTGCTGTTTTTGTTT
Organism: uncultured Methanobrevibacter sp.; assembly: GCA_964418715.1. Taxonomy (GTDB): domain Archaea; phylum Methanobacteriota; class Methanobacteria; order Methanobacteriales; family Methanobacteriaceae; genus Methanarmilla. Next base: position 2,579 of record CAYQMW010000184.1, read on the forward strand.
TTATAATTCTAGTTTTATTTCAAGAACTTTTAAATTAATTTCTAATTTTCAAGAAGTTTAAGTAATTTAATTATTCTACCTAATTTATTTTATTTTATTTTA
>CAYQMW010000185.1:0-2674 GCA_964418715.1 uncultured Methanobrevibacter sp.
TGAAAATATTAATGAATAAAATTCAATAAAAAATCAAAATATAAACTAATTTTGAACAAATAATAAAAATAAAAAAATTTTTTAAAAAATTTTTAAAAACCATATAAATATCAATCAAATGGAAATATTTAAAAGTTTTAAGTAAAAATAAGCATTTTTTAAAAAAATACCATATAAAATTTTAAGAAGTAAGTTAATATTAAAACAAAATTTTATTATTTTAAACATAAATCTTAAAATACCAGATATATAAAAAATAAAGTTTTATAAAAATTATAAAAATAAAATCAATTAAGTCATTTACTAAACTAATTTTATAAATTCTTTATAAATAAATATAACAAAAGTTTTGTAAACAACTATAATTATTAAGATTATAAAATAAATATTATATTATAATATTATTATTACTTTAAAACATATGAAAAATATAAATAATTTATAAAAATAATAAATTTTTAATCAATACTTTGATTTTTATTTAACTAGGTCTTTTATTAAGCACGAATGCTAAAATTATAAAAACTTCAGTTAGTATAATGAAAATAATCATTATAGTTCCTTACATTAGATTAGAAAAACTAAAAGACATGTCATTATACCTTCTTTCCATAAAACAAAGGATAAACTACTAATTAAATAAACGACAGCACCAATAGAACTTATTATTACACTATTTTCATTTTTCATCTTATCTTAATTAATAAATAATATATTTAAATAATTATTTTACTCCACACTGTTAATTTTATCAGCCATATTCTCTGAAAAATTCATTTTTACAAAAGAATCAGTATGAGGAAGGACCATGTCAAATTCCTGAATGGTGTCCATTTCACCAGATCCATTTTCCATTTTCAATGCTAAAACATGACCACCTTTATCCTTAGCATCATTTAAAAAATGCAAATGCCAACCATGCATATTCAGTTCACTCATATATTCAGGGAAGTAAACTGCAACAATTGTTCCTGATTGATTAGTATAGTTAAATACCTTTTGATCCACTTTTGCAACTTCTGTAAATTCCTTATATGGTTTGTTCTGTTTTTCAACACTTCTAACAGTGATATTTGAAAAATTACCTTGAATTTTAGCAACATACATATTATTAGTTCCATATTTCGCAATTTCCTTATCTAATTTTGCTGTCAAATCTTCGAAACTAGTAGCAGAAATTTCAGGTATTTTTTCATCTTCATCAAAAGGAGTTACCGTTGAAAAAGGCACAGTTTCATTATCTTCCATGATGTTGATACTTCCGTCAGCACTCGCCTGATATACCACACCATCCAAAACAATCATTTCACCATTTACCCCTTCAAAAGTACCTAAACCAGTATCACCATATGATTTTAATTCTCCGACAGTGATAACACCGTCATATTCCCCATGCATAAATGATTGCATTAAGGAAACTTGATGTATTGCATCATCCTTCGCTAGAAGTCCATTTCCTACAATGGCTGCAGAAATAGCTAGCAAACACACGACTACAATAGCTATAAACAATATCTTTTTATTTACCATAATCTACTCTCTATTTATTATTAATAATAGATTTATTTTTATTATACTTAAATGTCATTTTTAAACTTGTTAAGTTGAATTTTCATGTGAGAAATTTATCCCCCACATTATCTTTATTATTAATTTAAAGAAAAATCTTATATTTAGAACATTTTAATATTTTTTAGATAGAATCACAACTGTCCGTTTTTTAGAATTAAGCCCATTATCATAATTTTACTTGTCTATCTGTTATTATCACTTCTTAGTTAAGTTTTTAACTTGGTTTAAATATATTATTAATTATTAACATTATAACATTTAAACAAAAAGTTTCCACCAATTATTAAAAGAGATAAAATATGAAATATATGGCATTCAATCCCAAAATTCATGATACAAATAAAATTGCAAGATTAAGATACAACGTAGACTTTAGAACTTACGATAAGTTTTTTGATACAAAAGAAAAGGCCGTTGCTGCTATTGAAAAAAATCTAAAAAAAGATGAATGTATTAAAGTTATTTATGATAATGAAAATATTATTGGGATGTTAGTGGCATATACTTATAACAAGCAACCTAAATTTCATTTAAGCTCTCTTAAACTGTTATTTATTGAAATATTAGATTATTTTGTGATTTGCGACATTGAAAAAGATGATATTTATATTGCAGAGATATCTATTGATGAAAATCAAAGGTCAAAAGGTTATGGAACAAAAGTCATTAAAGATGTTATTGATTATGCTCAAAAAAATGGTTATAAAAGAGTTATTTTAGATGCAGATTTCAGAAATCCGAAAGCAAAGGAATTATATGAAAGGATAGGATTTAAAGTTTATAATAAAAAATCCTTTTTAAAAAGAGGCATGTATAATATGGAGTTCAAAATATCCTAATGATTTCTCACTCCATCATGCATAAGAATATAATAAGGATAGAAATTTTGTATAATACTACTTATTCTGATTATTGATTATGATTATATTGATTATTCTTGATTATTTTGATTATTTTTAATTAATGCTTCCAATTCATCCAAACGTTTGTTTAATTCTTTTTCACGTTTACGATTATGTCTTAATAAAATTGCAGCAGTTAATGTTGCAGTACCTACACCCGAAATAGTGTATCCGCTCCAAACTAAAGTCAATGCAGTTAA
>CAYQMW010000186.1:0-2631 GCA_964418715.1 uncultured Methanobrevibacter sp.
ATTTTAAATTAATTATAATTTAATTTTAATATCTAAAGCACTGGAACCTTCTTCATAAACAAAGATAGGGTTAATATCCAATTCAGAGATTTCATCAAAGTCAAGAGTTAAACGTGCAACACGTTTAATTGTATCTTTAACCTCATCAATATCTCCCGGCGCTTCACCACGGAAACCTTCTAATAATTTATAAACCTTAGTGTTTTCCATTAACTGATCGATTTCAGCAGAAGTTAAACCATTTGCAATTTGGAATTCAACATCTTCAATAAGGTTTACATAAATTCCACCCATACCAAATGCAATCATAGGTCCAAACTGTTTATCACGAATCATTCCAACAAGTACTTCAATACCTGAATCCATCATTTTTTGTACTTCAACACCATCAGGAGTAATATCTGGATGAGCTGCTTTTGCATTAGCAATAATCTCTTCAAATGCTGCTTTTGCTTCATCAACTGAATTAATTCCTACTTTTACACCACCAATATCGGATTTGTGTAAAATTTTATCAGATGCAATTTTAAGTACAACAGGGAATTCCATTTCTTCTGCAAGTTTTCCTGCCTCGTCTGCACTAGTTGAAAGTTTAATAGGTGCAGCAGAAATTCCATATGCTTCTGCTACTGCATAAGCTTCACTTCCAAGTAAAGTATCTCTTCCATCAGCTTTAACTTTAGCAAAGATTTCACTTACAGCATCTTTATCAACATCAGTTAAATCATCTACAGGATAATCATATACTTTATCTTGTAATTCAGCAAATTCAGTTAAATAATATAATGCTTCAATTGCAACTTCAGGGAAAACATAGGTTGGAATACCATTTTCCATTAAAACTTCATTTGCATAGTCAAATGAAGGTCCACCCATGTTTACAGCTAAAACAGGTTTATTTCCCCTGGCCTTATATGCTTCAACTAATGCATCAGCAATTCCATCAGTATCTGCTTTTGCAGTAGGACAAACAATTACAATTAATGAATCTACATCATCAGATTTTAAAAGAATATCTAAAGTATCTTGATATCTGCTTGTAGGAGCATCCCCTAATACATCAATAGGGTTATTACTTGTACCTTCATCAGGAATTACTTCATCTAATTTTTTAGTGGTTTCTTCAGACAATTTTGCAATATTTAAATTGTATTTTTCCATAGCATCTACAGAAATTACTCCTCCACCACCAGCATTAGTAATAATACCTACATTACGTCCTTTTGGAAGTGGACATCTGGAGAATGCTAAACCTACTTTAAATAATTCATCCATAGTTTCTACACGGAAAATACCTGCTTGTCTAAATGAAGTATTAAATGCATTATCACTACCTGCAAGTGCACCGGTATGTGAAGATGCAGCTGCTGCTCCTGCAGCACTTGAACCAGATTTAAGAACAATAACAGGTTTCTTTTTAGATACTTCTCTTATACTTCTAATAAAGTCTTCATCTTGAGTTACACTTTCAAGATAAAGTAAAATAACTGCAGTTTCATCATCTTCAGCTAATTCATGAATAAGTTCAATTTCATTAATACCTGCTTTATTACCTAAAGAAATACATTTACTAAATCCGATTCCTGAAATTTCACTCCAATCAATAATAGCAACCATCATTGCTCCACTTTGTGAAATAAAAGCCATATTTCCATTAGGGGTCATAGATTGGGAGAATGAACAGTTAATAGGAGCTTGAGAATCAGTGATACCTAAACTATTAGGTCCAATAAGATTTATATCATATTTTTCTTTAATTTCAACAAGTTTTTTCTCTAACTCTATTCCTTCTCCGCCAACTTCTTTAAATCCTGCAGTAATAACTACAACATTTTTAACACCTTTTTGACCACATTCTTCAAGTACACCATTTACCCCCATTGATGGAATACAAATAACTGCCAAATCAGGTATTTCAGGTAAATCTAAAATGCTTTTATAAGCTGTTAATCCTTGAACTTCGTCATTTTTAGGATTAATAGGGAAAATGGTTCCTTCAAAACCACAACTTACCATATTATCTACTACAATATATCCAATTTTACCTTCAGAATTTGATGCTCCAACAATAGCAACAGACTCTGGTTTAAACATTTTATCAAGATTTGCCATATATTTTGACTCCTTTAATTAATCATTTTGATAAACTAATAATATTTAATAATAATACATAGACCATTACTTTTAAGAAGCTATGTCTTTTTATAAAATTTATTTGATTATCGATTAATTTAATTGAAATTATATCCTCCACCTTTAAAAAAAGATCAAAGGAATTTAAATATAATTTTCTAAAATTTTTTGATTTATCTAATTTTTAATCATTGCATTATAAATAATTTATTTAAAATTAATAATTAAAAATTATTTTTCCATTAAAATATACAAAGTATACTATAATTTAACAATAATAATTTTTTTATTATAAGTAAGTAATAAATATTGCTTTATTTTTTTATTAAAAAAAGGATTTTATTAAAAATTAATTAATAAAAATAAAAAAATTTAAAAAGAATTTTAAAAATTTGAATAAAATCTAATAAAATATTTAAAAATATTAATAAAATAAAATAAAAAAATTAGAAAAAATTTAATTTTTGAATAATTTTTAATAATTTAGAATAAAAATTT
>CAYQMW010000187.1:0-2616 GCA_964418715.1 uncultured Methanobrevibacter sp.
ATTCAATGATAATAAGTAATGTATGTGTAAATTAATTTAAACTAACTTCTAAAAGAATTAATAAATTTACTAATTTTAAAATAAGAATAAAATAAAAAAAAAAGTTAAAAATAAAAAAATAAATTAATTGAAATTAGTGTGCTTGTGGTGAGTTTATTGAAATTTCAGAAACAGTATCACTAACAGATTCTCTAATTTCTTTAATTTTAGCCATTAATTTATCTTTTCTAGAACCATTAATTAAGATATTATCAAGTACATCATCAATGGTTTCAATTGGGATAATCTCAACCATATCTTTATATCTATCCTCAATCATAACATCACCTAAGTTAGATTTAGGAATAAGTACTTTTTTAATACCTGCTTCTGCTGCAGCTTCTATTTTTCCAGTAGCTCCACCAATAGGCATTACATCACCACGAACACTTAAAGAACCGGTGAGTGCTACAGTTTGATCTACAGGAATACCTTCAACAGCTGAAATTACTGCTGCAGTCATAGAAACACTAGCAGAATCTCCTTCTACACCATCATATGCTTGAAGGAACTGAACATGGATATCATAATCAGATATATCAATTTGAGTGTATTTTTTAATAATAGCTGAAATATTCTGTACACTAGCCTCAGCAATATCTCCTAATTTACCAGATACAATGATTTTACCTTCATTTTTACTGTTTGCAGGAGCCATTTCAGCAGCAATAGGCATAACAATACCACTTCTATCTCCAATAATAGCTAAACCATTAACCATACCAACTCTTCCACCTTCAGCGCTGAATACAGCATAGTCTTTTCTATTTTGAATAGACATATCTGCCATTTGTTGTTCTAGAGTTCTTGCAAATCTTTTAGCTTTTACAACATGTTGTGCAGTTACAAATGATGCACCTTCTTCTTTAGCAACATCCCCAGATGATCTTACAAGACCACCTAAATCCCTAAGTTTAAGGGTTAATGCATCTTTTTTACCTGCTCTACGTTTAGCTTCAAGAATAACTTCATCCATAGCAGTTGTATCAAATGGTGGAATTCTTCCATCATTTTTAATTTCCTGTGCTACAAATCTTACAAGTTTTTTACGATTTTCAGGAGTATCATCCATATGATCTTTCATATAAACTTCATAACCATATCCTCTAATTCTTGAACGCATTGCAATATGCATACCTTCAAGAACTTTAATATTACCAGATGCTACAAGAACAAAGTCACATGGCACCGCTTGAGAACGAACCATTGCACCACTACTGTTTTCACTTTGACCAGTAATAGCATAACGTTTTTCTTGCATTGCTGATAAAAGTTCTTGTTGGGTTTTCATACTCATAGTACCAATCTCATCAATGTATAAAACACCTTTATGGGATTTGTGAATCATACCCGGTTCTACACGTTCATGAGCAGGAGTTCCTAAACCACCAGATTGATATGGATCGTGTCTTACATCACCGAGAAGTGCACCTGCGTGGGAACCAGTTCCATCGAAAAATGGTGCAAATCTTTTATCTGCATTATTTACTAATAATTTAGGACCTTGTGAAGTACTTTTAGGTTTGATTTGAAGTGCAATTAAAAAGATGAATGCTGCTGCAATAATTGATTCAAGTAAAGCATTATAGAAGAATCCTAAAGCTAAAACTGCTGCAATTGCAAACATCATAATTAAAGATTTTCTTTCCTCATATACTTTAGATGAAGATTTATTACTATTTACTATTCTTTTACCTTCACCTGCAGGAACAGTTCTTATTAAAGGATTGTTTTGATCATCAGGATTAGGATATACAAGAACATCTTTTAATACTTCAGGAGGTAGTAATTCAGACATACCTTTTGCAAGCATTGATTTACCAACACCAGGATTACCTATTAAAAGAACATTTCTCCTTTGTTTAGCTGCTTTTTTAATTGTTTCAACAGCTTCTTCATGACCAATTACTTGGTCAATTAAAAGAGGAGGAATGTCAATATCTTCACTAGTTTGAATAGTTTCATAATCAACCATAGGACCTAATTTTTCAGTTTCAGGAACTAATGATTCATCATCTATTTCATTATTATCATCGGAAGACATTTCATCTGAAGTATTTTCTGATTCATCTTCAATTAGAGGTTCTAAAATTACATCTTTATTTTCTTCATTAGAATCTTCAATATCAACATTGTCATTTTCTGCAACAACGATTTCTTCTAAAACCTCTTCTTCATTAACAGAAGAATCAACTTCTAATTCTTCATTAACAGAAGACTCATTTTCTAAATCTTCTTTAATAGAGGAATCTTTTTCTAAATCCATAAATAAACCTCATAACTATTAATTTTAAATAAAACATTAAATAATAAATTATTTTTAACTTATTATTTACCTATATAAACATACATTAATAATTATGTTCCATTAGTATAAAAAGATTTTTGTTTTAGTAAATAAAAGTAATTAAAATATTTTAATTAAAGAAAAAAGCATTTCACTTTTTTTATAAAATTACAGGATTATATGAAAAATCAAATATAATTTAATAAAAATAAAAAATTACTTTAATAATAATTCATAAATACAATACTAAAATCTTAAATACTATACTAATAAATTCATAAATAGTATAA
>CAYQMW010000188.1:0-2584 GCA_964418715.1 uncultured Methanobrevibacter sp.
TAGAATAAAAATTTCAAACAAAACATTTTTACAAAAAAAAAATTTTTTACAAAAAAAAAAAATCTGAAATAATTATCAAAAAAAAACAATGAAAATTACTCTAATTTTTAAAATTTTTATTCTATAATATTAATATATAATTTAAAGAATAAATACTTTTCTAAATTAAATATTAAACATAAATTATATATAAAATCAAATAATAAAATAAATTAAAATATTATGCTCTATTTAAAGAAGATATGATAAAAATATAAAGAATTTAAGCCAAAATACTGAAAAAATTTTTTTCAATAAAAAAATAAGAAAATGCGTAAAATGTCTTAAAATTAATATTCGAATATGATATTGAGTAATATTAATAAAAATAGAATTAAAGTTAATAACTATTAAAAATAATAAAAATTTATGAGAATACAATGAAAAAACAAATAAAAAATAATTTATTGAGTTATCGAGTTACCTCTTAAAAAAAAAATAATTTCAAATAATGAATTTTAAAAAATATCAAAATATTTATAAAAATATTAACTAAAAAATAATTATAATAAGAATATTATTGATTTTAAAAAATATTATTTTAAAATTTATTATTTTTAATTAAATTATTATATTTACTAAAGTAAAACGTGTAAAAAATGAATATTACAGAAAAAATCTTATCTGAAAAAGTAGGCTATGAAGTTACCCCTGGAGAAATTATAGAAGCTAATGTAGATTTGGCAATGAGCCATGACGGTACTTCCCCACCTGCTATTAAAACATTTGAAAAAGTAGCAGATAAAGTATGGGATAGGGAAAAAATAGCTATAGTATTTGATCATAATGTACCTGCAAATACAATTGGTTCTGCTGAATTTCAAAAAGTTACAAGGGATTTCATTAAAAAACATAATATTAACCATCATTATATTAATGGAGAAGGTATATGTCACCAGGTACTTCCAGAACAAGGCCTTGTTGAACCTGGAAAATTAATAGTAGGTGCAGATTCACATACCTGTACTTATGGTGCTTTTGGAGCATTTTCAACTGGTATGGGTGCAACTGATATTGCAATGGTTTATGCAACTGGTAAAACCTGGTTTATGGTTCCCGAATCTATTAAAATTAATGTTGAAGGTAATTTGAATAATCTTACTTCAAAAGATATTGTTTTAAATATTATTGGTGAAATTGGTATTGCAGGAGCTACCTATAAAACTGCAGAGTTTTCAGGACAAACCATTGATAATCTAGATGTAGCAAGTAGAATGACCATTACCAATATGGCTATTGAAATGGGTGCTAAAAACGGCATCATGGAACCTAATAAACAGACCCTTGAATATGTAATCTCCAGAACCGGCAAAAGAGAAAGTGAACTAAATATTAAACGTTCAGATTCAGATGCAACCTACTTAAAAGAATATTATTTTAATATTGAAGATATTGAAGAGCAAATCGCATGTCCTAATGATGTAGACAATGTGAAAAATATTAGTGATGTTTTAGGAACAACCATTGATCAGGGTGTTATCGGTTCATGTACAAACGGCAGATTAATAGATTTAAAACAAGCAGCAGATGTACTTAAAGGCCATAAAGTTCATGAAGATGTTCGTCTAATAATTTTACCGGCATCACGTGAAATATATCTTCAGGCTATAGAGAAAGGTTATATTGAAACCTTTGTTGAATCTGGTGCTATTGTATGTAATCCTGGTTGCGGACCATGTCTTGGTGCACATATGGGTGTTTTAAGTGAAGGTGAAACTTCAATATCAACTACAAACAGAAACTTTAAAGGCAGAATGGGTGATCCTAACTCATCAGTTTATCTTGCAAACTCAAAAGTAGTTGCAGCATCTGCAATTAAAGGACATATTGAAAAACCAGAAAATATTTAATTTTATATAATTATTTAAATAATATAGAGAGAATATTCAAAAATATAAATAAAAATAGCTAAAAAACTAAATAGAGGCGTTTTTAAATATATTTTTGAATAAGAGAATGTGAAAATATGGATGATAATAATATAAATCTTAGATTAATTGAAAAAGTAGAAAGACTTGAAAATACTTATGGAAGAAAATTTTCAAATACACAAAAGATTTTACTTTCAACTGATGGGTCTATTACAGCGATATTAGATGTTTTATATGGTAAAATTGATTTTACAACCATTGAACAACATATTGAAAAATCATCAAAAGATGTTGCAGAACATTTAAACATTGAAGAAGGTAATGAAGTTGCAAGTAGAATTATCTTAATGCATAAAGATGATAAACCTCTAATTCATGCATTATCCTATATTCCTATTGAAAGATTAACTGAAGATATGGAAAAGGATTTACGTTCAGGTGCAATTCCAATTGGCAGAATATTAAAAAAATACCAGGTCGAATCTAGAAGGGAAATTAAAAATATACATATTGAAAGACCTAATAAATATATTGAGGAAATCTTTAATACTAATGAAGATGTTTTAACTAGAGATTATGACATTATTAAAGACAGAGAAGTCTTTATGTGGATTGAAGAAATCTTCCCTGTAAGTTATTTTAATGAGAATATTAGTGATTATTAATTGATTATT
>CAYQMW010000189.1:0-2492 GCA_964418715.1 uncultured Methanobrevibacter sp.
AAATGGCATCAATCGAAGTAGGTAGAGTATGTGTTAAAACTGCTGGTAGAGAAGCTGGCGAAAAATGTGTAATTGTTGAAATTATTGATGAAAATTTTGTAGAAGTTGTAGGTACTGAAGTCAAAAATAGACGTTGTAATATTAACCATTTAGAACCTACTGCTGATACTGTTGAAGTTTCAGACGATATTGAAGCAGTTAAAACCGCATTAGAATCTTTATAGAACAATTTATATTGTTTTATAAAATTCCTCATACTTTTTTTTAAATTTAAATTTAATTCAAATCTTTTTTTTAATTAGTTTTTTAATTAGTTTTTTTTAAAATTTTTTTTATATTTTTATATTTTATTTATTGTTAAACTTAATTTCATTTCTTTTCATTGTTTTAAGATTATTTTACTATAATTTTCATTTTAATTATCAATTTATTAAATAATCTAATTTATTATATTTTAAAAATAGTAAAGATTATTATTTAATTTATTCAAATTATATTATGGTGTAAAAATGGCAGAACTTATTGAAAAATCTCATAGTGAAACAGACTATAAATATGGATTAGACCCTTATAAAAGGCCTATTGAAGAACATATTAATAAAGGAGTTATTAATTTAGATAAACCTTCAGGACCTACCTCTCATGAAGTTGATTCTTGGGTTTTAAAAATATTAGATGCTAGTAAAACTGGTCATGGAGGGACACTTGATCCTAAAGTTACAGGGATTTTACCTATGGGAATTAATTCTGCTACTCGTTCTATTCAACTTTTATCTTCTGCAGCTAAGGAATATGTATGTCTTATGAATATTCACTCATCTATTGATGAGGATAAAATTAGAGAAATATTCGATGAATTTACTGGTAAAATATTCCAGATGCCTCCTGTTAAATCAGCGGTTAAAAGAGAATTACGTGCAAGAAATATTTACTATGCAAAGATTGCAGAAATTGAAGATAGATATGTTCTATTTAGAATAGGTTGTGAAGCTGGAACCTATGTTAGAACTTATTGCCATGATATTGGTGAAGCCTTAGGTTGTGGAGCTCATATGGCAGAACTTAGAAGAACTCAAGTAGGTTCATTTTCAGAAGAGAATAATCTTGTAACCTTACAGGATTTAACAGATGCATACTATTATTATAAACATGAGGATAATGAAGAAGAACTTAGAAAAATAATAATGCCTATGGAAGAAGCAGCAGCACATATGCCTAAAATCTATGTTAAAGATTCTGCTGTTGCATCTTTAACTCATGGAGCAGATCTTGCTGCAGGTGGTGTATCTATTTTATCTAACAATATTAAGCCTGGTGATAATGTTGCAATTTTTACCTTAAAAGATGAACTTATAGGTTCTGGAATTAGTCGTTATTCATCAGAGGATATTATTGAGGGGGATAGTGGTATTGTTTTAACTACTAACCATGTATTTATGTCTGAAGATACCTATCCAATCTGTTGGAAGTAAATTTTTATTTAATTTTTTTATTTTTTTCAATTGTTTTATTATTAAATTAAATATTTAATTAATAATCAGATGATAAGTTTTTTAAATGGGTATAAAAATATCTGTTTTTTTATTTCTGAATTTTTAGATTTTCAAATTTTTATTTATTTTAGAAATCTGAAATTTTTTATAAATTTATTGGAAAAATCAAAACCTTTATATATAAAATATTTACAATATTATTATATCTTATTATATTAATTTATAATAGGGTTATAAGTTTATTAACTTATTTTTTTTAATTGAGATTTATAACGCTTGTATGTACTAAGATGGTTATGATATCTTAATGCCGAGATAGTCTAGCCTGGTAAGGCGCAAGACTGGAAATCTTGTGGAGATCTCTCCTCCTGGGTTCAAATCCCAGTCTCGGCGTTTATTGGTAATTTTCAATTTATTAATTTAATTTTTTTATGATTTTAACTTTTAAGTTAATTTTTAATCTAATTTTTATTAATAATTGTAATTAACTAATAATTTGTATGCTTAGATTGCTTTTAATCTAAGTTTTTGATTGTAAAAACTGTGTTTTGTAAAACTTTTTTTAATTTACTTTAAGTTTTGAAAAATTTTTTTACAAAATATTCGAATCTATACTCATCTCATAGGTTCGCTCTAAAAAATATGGAGGTTAAATAATGGCAGATGAAGAATTTAAACATTTAGTACGTATTTCAAGAAAGGACGTAAGTGGTAATAAAACTTTCGAATATGCTTTAACTGATATTAAAGGTATTGGTTTGTCTTTATCTAGAACTATCGGTCTTATCTTAGATTTCGATTTAAATCAAAAAATTGGATACATATCTGATGAAGATGTATTAAAAATCGAAGAAATTTTAGAAGATCCTAAAAAATTTGGCATACCTGATTGGATGTTAAATAGGAGAAATGATTATACTACTGGTGAAACTACTCATTTAATTGAATCTGATCTTGACATGACTTTAAGAGATGATTTAAACAGAATGAAAAAGACCA
>CAYQMW010000190.1:0-2483 GCA_964418715.1 uncultured Methanobrevibacter sp.
TTATAACAAAAAAAATTAATTTATTAGCATTTATTCATATGTAATCTATTTTTAAAAAATTATTTATTGTATTTTTATGATAATATACATTAATAATCGTGTTTTTAAAGTTTAAAAAATAATGCTTTTGTCTTAATTAGTAAAAATTATTTTATATGAAAAATATAAGTTTAATCATAAACTATCGGAGAAAATAATCAATGGGCAAAAATAGGGTTGAATGGATTGATCTTGTACGGGCAATAGCAATCTTGACTGTTTTATACATTCATGCAACTGATGGAATATATATTATTTCATCTGATGCGATATTGAATTATACACTATTTTCAAGGATATTTAATTTTGTATCTCTGTTTATTGGGCGTATAGGGGTTCCATTCTTTTTAATGATTACAGGTTATCTGTTGCTTGATAGGTCCTATGATGATGAGCGTGTCCGGAAGTTTTGGCAGAAAAACTGTAAGGGATTAATCATTGTCACTGTATTGTGGTCAGTGATTTACGCCATCAGTCTGCAAGTGATCACCGTTAAAAGTGGGCAGGTTAATTTTGGAGAAGCGGGTACTCTCTTCTTCAGTCACATGTGGTATATGCCAATGATTATTGGAATGTATCTTTCAATGCCTTTTGTTTCTGAAGCGCTTGAAAAATTTGACTCTGACACTATCTGGCAGGCTACCATCGTTTTCTCATTATTAGCGTTCCTGCTGCCGTTCATCACTATGATGTTTGATATGCACGGTATTAAAAACGTCTCTGTTCAATATTGTCTTGGATTCAGTGGTGGTGTTTATGGTATTTACATCATTCTCGGATATTTGGTTAAAAAAGGTCAATTTAAACATTTTGATAGCATAAAATTGGGATTGATAGCTCTCATTTCATTCATGGTTTGTTTATTCTTCCAGTATTATGCATTTACAAAAGGATACTCGTTCCAGTTATGGTATGAATTCCCATTTGTTCTGACAGGATCATTTGCATTGTTTGAGCTGTGTTCCAGAATGGATAAAGTCAGGGCATATCCGTTCGTGTCATTTTTAGCTAAATATTCATTTGCAGTGTTTTTAGTGCATAACCTATTCAGATTGCCATTACTGCCAATTGTCGTTCAATTGCCTGTTACAGAACCTGTAAAAGCTATAATCCTTTGGATTTTATTAATAATATTCAGTTACATTGCTGTAGTAATTATTTATAGAATTCCAAGGTTTGGAAAGTTTATTTTATACATGAGATAATCATACATTTATCTCATTTCTTATTTTTTAAAAAAAGATTATTATTTAATCCTAATTATATTAGGAATACCTATTTGGCCATTAAATAAGCGTCATAAGCTGCATAGATATCAATTAGGACATTAATAATGTAATAGAAATGACTTAAAACAGAATCAACAAAGAATGTGCCTATGATTCCTAAGGCAACTGTAGCAATAAGGAAATAAATAATACCCTTTTTAATATCTCCCGCATAAGCCTGGCCTAATCCTGGAATTAAAAAAGATAGAATTGCCGCAAGATATTTGTTTGCCATAAGTAATTTCCTCCAATATATGATTAATTTAATATATGGACTACTTGCTATTTAAAAATTGTTAAAAAGAATTTAATCAGAATTGTCAATTGTAAAAAAATTTTCACAAAAAATAAATAAAAAAAAGAAAAAAATGGGATTATTTATACGTCGGAGTATAATAATCCAACTGCTCTGTTATAGAAGAATGCTAGGTAAACTCCAAATATACCAAATAATATTCCTCCAATCATATGATTATAGTTGAGAATAGCTCCTATAACTATAGCAATGACAAATGCAATGACTAACACTACAATGATTGTCAAGAGAACTTTTAACATGCCCACTTTTGATACATCACCAATAGCTTCACCGATTGCTAAAGCTTCTCCTAAACTGTCATATTTAGCTAATCTACAGATTGCCATGAATTCAGCAAATGCAAATACGACTGTAATTATGAAAATAATGATAGTGGTTAAAATACCGTAACCTAATAATGCATGTAGTAACCATGCAACGATTGCTGGGATAATGTAGTAAACAAAGCTAACAATAAATACTTTAATTGCATTTAAAATTTGTCTTACAATGTCTATTCCAGGGGCGTCATCTCTTCTTTCGATACCGAATTTTACAATGTCTAAACCGTATCCGGAAATTAATAATCCACCAATGATTAAGATTAATATTCCGATAAATCCTAATCCTCCAGCGGCAAGAACGTTATTTCCTTGTGCTGCTAAAAGCACACCCATGAGGCTTGCTCCACCTAAAAGTCCACAAACAATTCCAATAATCATGTAAATGATTAAAGCTTTAATGTTATTAAAAGGATAGACGATTGCGTCTGAAATTATTTCTCCTATATCAATTTTTTTAACCTATAAATTTAATAATTATATCTTTAAAGATAAGTTACTTTATATAAATCCTAATATTTAAATATTAAAGTTTTT
>CAYQMW010000191.1:0-2293 GCA_964418715.1 uncultured Methanobrevibacter sp.
TATTAAAATAGAAATTGAAATAAATTTTGAATAAAATTATTTCATACATATTTAATATATAATAATTTTAATTAATAAACTTTATATGAAAATTAGTATTTTTGAGTGAAAAATTGAAAAAATTGAAAAATAAAAATTACATATCTTACGAAAAAAATCTAATCATAAAAGTAAAATTTACTTTTGATAATTGATTATAATTTAAAAGTATAATACTTATTCAATGTATACAATGAATATAATGATAAATATATATTTTATAAAAAAATCAGTATTTTAATAAATTCTATAAATTTAAATAAATAATAATGAATTGAAAGTTAATAAGTTTTTAAAATAAAAAATCAATGATTTAAATTATATAAAGGCAGAAATAGAAAAATTAAAAACTTTTAAAATATTAAAAAGAGAATAATTAAAAGTACTTAAAAAAATAAATAAAATAAGAAAATTTAAATTTTTAATTAATTAAAAATTAAAAAAAGAATATTAAAAACTTTAAAAAATAAGAAATGAATAGTTAAAACTATTCATCATCATCTTCTTCTTCAGGACCTAATTCAAATGCAACTCTCAAAGATTTTTCAATAGCATCAGCAGTTTTATCCAAATCGTCTTCGGTGTGTTTGATTGATACAAAATTACATTCATACTGACTTGGAGGGATGAAAATCTCATTATCAAGCATTTCTCTAAAGTATGTTAAGAACCTGTTTTTATCACATTTCTGTGAATCTGCATAATTGTGTACTTCATTATCTGTAAAGTAAATCTGGAACATAGATCCGATACCCACAGGTTGAATATTAAGGCCCAAGTCTTCTACAATATCAGATATAGAATCTCTAATATATTGACCTCTTTTATTTAAACCGTTATAAAATTCATGGTCTAACTGTTCCATTGTTGCAATACCTGCATTAATACTTATTGGATTTCCATTAAAGGTACCTGCCTGATAGATTTTACCTTCCGGTGCCATCATTTTCATAATATCGCTTCTACCTGCAATAGCACCAATAGGAAAACCTCCACCTAAAATCTTACCGAAAGTAACCAAATCAGGCGTAATATCAAAGTATTCCTGAGCACCTCCACGTGCAAGTCTAAAACCTGTTATGACTTCATCAAAGATTAAAATTATATCTTTTGATTCTGTAATCTCACGTACAAATTCCAAAAATCCTTCATCTGGAACTACACAACCAATATTTCCCATTACAGGTTCGATTATTACAGCTGCAATATCATCATTTTCTGCTATGAGTTTTGTTAATGCATCCTCATCATTAAATGGACAAGATAAAGTATTTTTTGTTGTATCTTCTGGAATACCTAATGAATCAGGTAGACATGCACCTGCAGAACCTGACTTTACAAGTACATAATCATGTGCACCATGATATGTTCCTTCAAATTTGATAATTTTATTTTTACCTGTAAAACCTCTTGCAAGTCTGATAGCACTCATTGTAGCTTCAGTTCCAGAATTACAGAATCTAACCATATCAGCACATGGAACTCTGCATACAACTTCTTTTGCAAGTTTTATTTCTGCTTCAGTAGGAGCACCATAAGCAGTACCAAGTTTTAACTGGTGGGATATAGTATGTGTAATTTTTTCATTTGCATGACCTAATACTAATGGTCCATAAGCAAGACAATGGTCAATATATTCATTTCCATCTACATCATAAAGTTTACATCCATGACCTTTCTCTACAAAAAAAGGATATGGTTCATATGCTCTTACAGGAGATGATACTCCACCAGGAATATAATCTTTTGATATAATAAACATTTCTCTTGATGACATCATTTCAATCACATTTCTTTATTATTTTTATTATTTATTTTAATATTAATTCTAATTTAATTTCTAATTTTAATTTTAATTCTAAATTAATTTTTTATAAATTCAATGATTTTACAAATAAAATTCATGTTTTAAAGTTGATATTAAACTGTTTACACATGCAACAGCAACAGGTGTTCCACCTTTAGGTCCACGAGTGATTACATGTGGAATATTTGTATTTGCAAGAGCTTCTTTTGAATCAGCAGCCTTTACAAATCCTACAGGAACTCCAACAATTGATTTTGCATTTAAAGCACCTGACTCTTTTAGTTCAATTGATTTAAACAATGAAGTTGGAGCATTACCAATTGCAATTATTCCTTCAAAACCTTCAAGTGCTGCATATTCCATTGCTGCAGCTGCCCTTGTAATGCCTTTATCTTTTGCATACTCCCTAACATTTTCATCTTTAATATAGGAATAAACATTTCCATC
>CAYQMW010000192.1:0-2275 GCA_964418715.1 uncultured Methanobrevibacter sp.
GGGAGCCAACCTGGGCCCCTGCATTGAGGGGGAGTCTTAGCCACCAAGAGTCTGAACCACAGTGAAGTCCTGTATGGCATCCTGCACTGCATCTTATTGGGAGGCCTTGAGGACTTAAATTCCCCTAGCCCTCCTCAAGCCACTTTGTACTGCCTTGAGGATTTGTACTGATTTGTACTGCAATTTGAGGATCTCGCTTTAATAAATTTTTAAACTCTAATTTCATCATAGCTATCTGTTAGATATACAAATGGTCCTTCTTTAGATCTTTTAACAGCTATTATTTTACCTTCAAGAATAATATCTGCTTTCGGAACTTTTAAATCAGACAATTCACAGTTTAAAAGTGTTAATTCTCCATTTTTAAATGCATTTGCAACTTCCATTTCATCTGCATCAATAGGTATAGAACATGTACTTGCAAGTAGGATTGCAGGATCCATTCCAATACAGATAGTAATATCTAAATCTTTACCTAATTTTTCTGCTTTATTGAAATAAGTATAAAGGTTTCTTGGAACGAGTCTAATTCCAAGGGTGGTACTGTTTTTAACAAGCATTCTGTGGATTGATGCATTTTGAGCACCTGTTTCAGGGTCACGTGCAAATACTACACCTGCTGTAATATACCTACCACCATCTTTTGCATAATGTTTTAAAATAGGAATTTTATTTAAATTAGCATTAAGACTTACATAGTCTTCTAAATCTTCATAGTTTTCAACTTTTTTAGGGTTTTCAGTTGCTTCAATGATTTTTTGAAGAATTTCTTCCTTTTCACAATTAATTGATTTAGCTATTTTTTCTCTTGTATTACATATTCCACTTATTACAGGAATTCTGTGATGTTTAACATTTGTAAATAAAACAGTATCTTTTGGATATTTTTTCAATATCTCAACGATTTCATAATCAGTATTAACTTCATCATCAATTTCTATAAGATTTTTATAAGTATTTAATTCCATAGAATCACTTCTATTATTTTTTTTATTAGTTTAATAGTTTAATTAGTATTTAATAGTTTTTTATCAACTATTCCAATTATTCATAATTATAAATTTAATTAGTTTAATTATAAATTAGCTGTTTTATATTTAATTCTTTTAAGATTAGTTTCAATATTTCTATCACTAATTCCTAAGATTTCACCTGCTAATATTCCACAGTTACGTCCATTATTAATTCCAACTGTTGCAACCGGTGCACCAGTAGGCATACTTACCATTGAAAGTAAGGAATCACTACCTTCCAATTCTATATCACAAGGAACACCAATAACAACCCTTTCACTTGATCCTGCAATTGAACCTGTAACCTGTGAAGATAAACCATTTACTCCAATAAACAATTTAGCATTTTTCATTTTAATCATATGTTCCTGGAACTTTTTTGGATGTCTAATTGGACTTAAAACAGTTAAATCATATGATATTTTCATTCTATCAAGTACTGTTGAAGTTTTCTTTGCAATACTCATATCAGAATGACTACCTGGTATAAGTGCAATGTCAGGACACTCTCCAGGAGGTAGTGGTTCAACATCAAGATTTTTATTATCATTCATTTCAATTTCTTCAAAATCATATTTAAGGAAATCCTTTTCAAGATAATTTCCACTGAGTTTATCTAGGATTTCTTTTTCACTATTGTAAACTTTATTTTTATAAGAAACTCTAAGGTTATGGATTCTTTCTCTTATATCTTTATCATAGGTTCCAATAATCTGTGCTGCAAGAATTGCTGCATTATCTCCTCTGTCAATTCCAACTGTTGCAACAGGTGCTGGAAATGGCATTTGGATACAGGAATATAGAGCATCTAAACCATCTAATTTTGATTCAACAGGTACTCCAATAACAGGTCTATGGGTAAATGAAGCAATAACTCCAGGTAAATGTGCTGCCATACCAGCTATTGCAATAAATACTTCAATACCCTGTTTGGTATCTTCCAATACATCAAATTTAACTTTCTGATGAGTTCTATGGGCAGAAGATATTTTAAAATCATATGGAATTTTTAACTCTTCTAATTTATCAATACATTTTTCTGCAATCTTTATATCAGAACCGCTGCCTAATATTATCATTACCTTAGCTCTCACCTTATCACCTGTTAGAGTAATTTATAAAATTAAAGTTATTGTTATTTTACAGTTTTAGTTAATAATTTTAGTTTAAAGTTTTAGATAATTAATTAAAAATTAAAAATTTATAAAAAAAATATTATTTTATAATTATGTTAAACTTATTATTTATTATTTAAGATAAAT
>CAYQMW010000193.1:0-2244 GCA_964418715.1 uncultured Methanobrevibacter sp.
CCGGGTCTCTAACGTGGCAGGCTAGAGTCTTAACCAGGCTGGACTAACACCGCATTTGAAATATTTTAATACAACAAAATAATGTTAGTTTACATCATATATAAAGGTTTTGTTTTTTAGATAGTTTTCTTATAATTTTCAGATATTCGAAAAATATTTTTTTTATTTTTCATAAATCTACTTTAAAAATTTATTATATTTTTTTATATTTTATTATTATTTATTTCATTTTTTTGATAAAAATTTATTTTTGGAATTGTTTTTTTATTCTAGTAAATTTTTAATTATTATGGATAAATTAAATATTTATCTTTGTTTTCATCTTTAATTTTTTAAAATCCTCTTTGGTCCTTTTATTTTCTAATATTTTAATTTATTTTCTTTATTTTATATAAATAAATATTCTAATTATAGTTGATATTTAAAAAGATTTAAATAATATAAAGTTATATATTAAATTTGGAATGATTATTTAATTTTTAATTTAATTCATTTTAATATTGTTTTGAATGAATTTTCTTTATTAAAATTTTATATTTTTTCTAATATTACATTAAAATTTTACTTTACTTAAGTAATTAAGAATTAATAAGTTTTAATTATCATATTGTTAAGATTTTTAAAAAATTTTTTATAATTTATTTTTAGATTAATATACTGAAATCTTTAAAAATCTTAAAATGTATTGAATTTAAGTGTTATATTATTTTTTATCTTATAGGAAATAATGAATTGGTGAGTAAATGATAGATCTTAGTAGTTATATTCCCTTTTTAGGACTTTTAATCTTTGGTAATATAGAGAATTTAATTTTAGCTTCTCAAGGGGTAGTTGTAGGAGTGGATGCTAAAAAACTTGCTATTATAAGTATTATTGCAGTCTCTATGTGGTTAATTATAGGTACTTTTGCCACATCTTTTGCAATCCAGTATGCAAATGTCATTGATTTTATCGGTGGTTTGGCAATATGTATTTTAGGTGCCCAATCTATGATTAAAGCATCTCATATTTTACGTTAAATTAAGGTGTTAATTTATGGATTTTAATGAGATAAAGCCATTTTTACCATTAATTATTTTTGGTAATATTGAAAATTTAGTCCTTGCATCTCAAGGAGTTACTGCTGGTGTAAATCCTCTAGTTTTAGCAGGTCTGTCATTATTATTTGTCTGTTTTTGGTTGTTAGTTGGAACCTTTGGTACTAGACTTGCTATAAAATATGCAGATACAATTGAATTTATTGGCGGTTTTGCTATTTTTGTTTTAGGTCTTCAAGCAATTCTAGGTGCCTTTGGAATTATCTAATTCTATTATTTTATTACTAATTTTTAATTTTAAAAAGATCAATTTTTCTATAAATAACTTCTTTTAAATTAGTTTTTATGCTAATGACAATCCACTTATCAGATTAAATTATAATTATATAATTATTATTCTTTTCTTCCAATTGCACATAACCAGTGTGTATCTTCTTTAGTAAATGTTGTTACATCTTTAAAACCAATATCTGCAAGCATCTCTCCTAATTCATCTTCAGAGGGAACATACATTCCTAAAAGTTTCATTCTCTCCCCTAATCTTTCTTCCAGATGTCCGTCATTTACCTCTTCATTGCAGATGAAAATTGCTCCATCACTTTTAAGTACACGTTTAATTTCTTTTAAATCTTCTTTTAAATCAGGCCAGAAATAAATAGTTTCAAATCCAGTTACAATATCTATACTTTCATCTTCAAAAGGAATATTAGATACAGAGCCTTCTAAAATTTCTACTTGTCCGTTTTCAATTTCTGATGCATTGTATTTTTTTGATTCTTCAACACTTTTTGAGGAATAATCAAGACCATAAACTTTACCTTTGGTCATGGATGCAAATCTTTTAACATTTACTCCTCCACCACAACCAATATCAAGAACCACATCATCTTCACATACATTTAAATGACTTACTCCCCATTTAGCAAGGCTTTCATGAGATTTGTTCATTCTTTTAATCATTTGCTCTCCAAGCTCACCTTCAGGTTTACGACAGTTAATTAATAATTCATCTGTTTCTGATTTTTTAATTTTAGCTATTTCCTCTTGAGTAAGTTTTTCTTTATCTGGACTCATTATATTACCTTGAATATTTGTTTTACATAGAATTTTTTGTAAATATAATTTATTTATAAAAAAATTTTTGTTTGTCTTTATTTTTAAATATTAAGTTTATTTTCATAATTTAATATAGTCTTTAATTAGGGTT
>CAYQMW010000194.1:0-2240 GCA_964418715.1 uncultured Methanobrevibacter sp.
AACTTTTTTGTTTACGAGCTCTAGCTCCAGGACCACCGTATTTTTTAGGTTCAGATCTTCTTGGATCTCCTACAAGCATAGTTCTATCATAATGTACGTATTTATCTTTTAAATCCATATCATTAGTGTATTGAACTAAACCTTTTGCAATAACCATACGAGCAGCTTCAGCTTGGCCCATAACTCCCCCACCTCTAACTCTGATAGTGATATCTACATTATCTACAATATCACCAGCAATGTCTAAAGGTTCTTGTAATTTTAATCTTGCAAGTTCAGGAGAGTAAAGTTCTAAAGGTTTTTTATTGATTCTTACTCTACCAGTACCTTCTTTAACTGTACCTCTTGCAATAGCGGTTTTACGTTTTCCACTAGTATGAACAACTGTCATAATCACACATCCATTAAAATATTGAGAATTTAGCACCTAATACTTTTGAAATTTCGCCTAATTCTACTCCTTTTTTAACGTTCTCATATTCTGCTTGAGGAACTGAAGTAAGTTCAGAATCTGCATATTCTGCAGGAACTCCTACAAAAGCTTTTAATCCTTTGTATGCAGTTCTACCTTTTGATTTTTTCATAGGTAACATTCCTCTTACAGTTCTTCTAAATATGTCATCTGGTCTGTGAGGATATTTAGGACCTAAATCTCTAGGGTTAGAGATACTTTTCCTATCTACTCGTTGTTTGTATCTTGCATAAGCCCAATCCTTATTACCAGTAATCATAATTTTTTCAGCATTAATAACTATAATTTCTTCACCATTGAGAAGTGATTTACTTACTACACTAGCAAGTCTTCCTAAAATGCATCCTTCACCATTAATAATCATAATAACACCACTTGCCAATTTATTCCATAATCCTAATATTACTACCTTTAGGATTTTCCTCAAGAATTTCACTAATAGTAAGGCATTTTCCTCCAGCACTGTTAATTTTTTCAACAGCAGTCTCGGAGAATTTTAATGCTGCAACAGTTACTTTTTTATCTAAATTTCCGTTTGATAATACTTTACCAGGAACTAAAACTACTTCATCTTCATCAGCGTATCTGTTAATTGAAGAAATATTTACCTCAGCAGTTCTTCTATTAGATCTTTCAAGTTTAGATGCAACAACTTTCCATATAGCTACATTCCCTTCGTTAGATTTTTTTCTGAGAGTTCTAATAAGTTTAATAAGGTTAGGATTTGTTTTATATACTTTCTTAACCATTATTGTTTTCCTCCTTTACTAAATTCAATTAACTCATCTGTTTTATCTTTTAAAACATCACAAGCTTTTAATAAAACCTCTTTTGGAGGCATTGATCCATCCGTTTCAATCTTAAAAATAAAATTATTTTCTTCATATCCTACCTGAATATAATCATTGACACAAGCCCTTACACAACTTTTACACATTGAACAATTTTCAATATCTAAAACTTTTATTTTCTTAGATCTACGGTCTGCTTTTAAAATTCCTCTTGGACATTTAGAAGCACAATCATAATCCGGATCTACATCAGTATTGAAAGTTATTTTAGGATATTGTTTATATGCACAAACTGTAGTTGGCATCCATTTAGCATGATCTTTACCATAACCTAATTTAGCTATAGCTTCAAGTTCTATTTCTTCATTTTCTTTTAGTTTAACTAAAGGGATTTCTTTATAAACCGGTTGGATATTAGGGTCAGAAGAGACTAAATCTTTAGAATAGACAACTCCAGGTCCTTTTGCCATTAAAGTGAATGATACACCACATCTGTTACAAGATTCGCCATCTTCACTATTACAGTCACATTCATCAGGAAGAACTAGACCTTCAATAGATTTCAAATCTGAAACCAAAGGAGTTAAACCTAATCTATGAGCAAGTACTTCATCAAACATTGCGGAATCATTTTTAACAATATTAACATCCTCAATTGCTAATTTAGGAACAGACATCATAGCAGTTCTTCTAATAGCATTGACAAAAGGTACATCTGCATCACGGATAATGAAAATAATTTCATCATCTTTTTTACTCTTGACTTCAATCTCCATTTAAAAAACCTTCTTATACTCTTCTACCTCTTTTACCACCAGGACGACCAGTACCATCGTGAGGGATTGGAGTTATATCTTCAATTTTACCAATTTTAATACCAGCTCTTGCTAAAGCACGGATAGTTGCCTGTGCACCTGGACCAGGACTTCTAGGTCCGTTTCCACCAGGAGCTCTTACTTTAATATGTAATCCAACAA
>CAYQMW010000195.1:0-2236 GCA_964418715.1 uncultured Methanobrevibacter sp.
GTTTAAGGTGATGCATATGGTTTACAATATTGAATAAATAAAAAATACTGCAAATCCAATTGTTGAAGAATATGTTGTTGTTAAAGGGAGTATTTTTGGTTCTTACGCTCGTGGTGAAGCTAATGATAATAGTGATTTAGACTTTTTAATAGATAAAGGTGATTTAAGAGGTTTAATTCAATATTTCTCTTTAGTTCAAAAATTAGAAGAAGCTTTCAATTGTCATGTTGATTTAATTACTATGGGAGTATCAGATAGGGATTTTCTTAAAAGAATTCAAAAAGAGGAGCTTGTAATATATGAACATAATGATAAAAAAACTGTTGAACGGATAATTTATTATTGTAATAGATTACAAGAACATATTTTAACTTTTGGAAATTAAAAGAGGAATATATAACTAACAATCAATACCAAGATGCATGTTCCTTAGTTATAATTCAACTTGGCGAGCAAGTTGGTAGATTATCTGAGGAATTTAAAAATGAACATAATAGCATTGATTGGAATGGTATTAAAGGCATGAGGAATATTCATGCTCATGATTATGATAATGTAATGTTTGATGTGACATGGGAATCAATACTGAAGATGTGCCTTATCTTAAAAACTATCTTGAACAATTAATTTATTAAAATAGTTAAAAATAAGTTAATTTTCTATTTGAGAGAAACATATCATATTTTTGGGTAGTCTGTTAAGTTATTATATTTTATAAAAAATTTAACTACTTTTTCTTATTTAATTATATTTATTGATTAGATGAATATTTTTCAATTTTTATTATAGTTTTCAGTTAAGTGAAAACTTTATTGATTTTACTGTATACTTTTCAGTAGAGTGAAAACTTTAAGTCATATCTGAAGAAAGATTCATTAACCCCCAACATTTTTTTAGAAATATCCATAGATGGTGTGGAAATTTGATAAATCCCTTTTTCAAAATCTAAAAAAACTTATTTAATCTTCAAAACTATAAAAGTATAATAAATGATAAAAAGTAAAAAAAATAGATATTAAATAAGTAATTTGTAGGATAATAAAATAATTAAATAAATAACTAAATAAAAAAAGAAAAGACCTAATAATGTTTAGGATCTTTTAATATACATGCTCTACGTAATTTAAGAAGTGCTTTTTTGTTTTTAACAAGGTCTTTAGGTTCATTAATCATGGCCTTAATCTCATCTTTAATGCAATCTATATTTTCCTTTTTATGTATCCACATACAGCCGCTACAGTTCCAGACATTCTTATTTTTTATCCATTCACCACCAGTTGAAGAGTCTCCACATGGATAAAATGGACAGTAACAGAAGTCACAGTGCTGGCCTTCCTCATGACATGGATAGAATTCACATTCTCTATTAGGGCCTGTTGGAGTTTCACCACTGATAAACCTTTCATAAAACTCTACTGTCATTGGATGTAATTTATATTTAATTACATAACCCCTTGGACTTATCATATAAGGACCTTCCTTATATGTCATTTTATTTCCAACAATCAGTGCAGTAGACATATTAATCTTATCTTCATCTAAATCCTGAATTTTAACAATCTTAACTTTAGATGGATAAGTTTCACTATTTACAATACCAATTAATGTATCTTCACCACGAATATCCAGTACTAATTTTTTAAACATTCTAAATGGTTCTTTTCTTGATTTACTAATTGGATTATAAATAGCTATAATAAGATTTGATAATAATGCATGACGTAATTTATTTTCAATTTCCACCTGTGGAGTTAAAAGATCACTTAAACTTATAGCTGCAAAATCATGTAATGGTGCACCTAACAGTGATGCTGAATAATTTAAAGCTGATACTCCTGGATAAACCTTAACATCAATATTATCATATTTACTTATAAGTGGGAAAAGAACATTTGCCATTCCAAAAACACCAGGATCACCAGAGGATACAATAGCTACAGTTTTACCTTCAAAACTTTTCTCTATAGCCATTTCCACTCTTTTAACCTCATCCCCCATACCTTTTTTAATTACCTCTTTTCCTTCAATAATATCAGATATAGAGTCAATGTATTTTTCATAACCTACAATAACATCAGATTCTTTTAGTGCATTTAAAGCTCCTAATGTCATATTTTCTCTATTTTGTCCAATTCCAATTACATTTATCATATTATCAACAATAAATTTTTTAAAACTAAAAATAAGTAGTTTAAATTTAATATAAGCTTAATTATTTAATTATTTAATTTTAATA
>CAYQMW010000196.1:0-2183 GCA_964418715.1 uncultured Methanobrevibacter sp.
GATGGTAGACTTGTAAACCTTGCATCTGCAAGAGGTCAAGTTCACCCTGCTGAAATTATGGATATGAGTTTTGCTGTACAGGCTTTATCTGCTAAATATATTCTTGAAAATAATGGTAAAATGGATGTTGGAGTTATGAAAGCTCCTGATGAAATTGATTATGATGTAGCTAGATTAAAATTACAAGCTATGGATATTCAAATAGATTCAATCACAGACCGTCAAAAAGAATATATGGCAAATTGGCAAGAAGGAACATAATTTAATTATTTCCTTAATTTTTTTTATTTTATTTTTTTCATTCTACTTTTCATTTTTTTAAAACTTTTAATCAAATTTTAAAGATAACTATTTTTAAGATAATATGTCCTACTTTAAACATATTGATAATGGTGAAGGTCCTGTAAAATTATTTATTGGGGGTGTTCACGGTAGTGAAGGTGAAACTTCTATTAAATTAATCAACCGATTAAAAAAAGAGGATTTTGCAGATGGTCAGATTTATATCTACAACTTTGATAAATCTCCATATATTTCAACTGTAAATGAGGAGTACTACACCTCTGAAATGGGATTAAAAATTATAGATTTAATTAAAAAATACAATCCTGACTTCTATACAGAATTACACTGCTACAATATAAAAAATTTTGAAAAATTAACAAACCGTTCCAGATTAAAAACTCAAAATGTTCCTCCTTTAATTGATTGTGGAGAGTATATTCTGGTAAGTTCAGTTTCACCATTAATCAGAACAAAATATTTTACAAAAGAAACAATCTGTAAAACCTTAGAAATTCCATGTTTACATAATGAGGAAAAATTAAAATTTGCTGAGGACAATTATCAGTTTGATGCGGAAAAGTCCATTAATCGTTATATGGATGTTTTAAAATTAATTACAATATCAACTAGTCGTGAAGATTTTACAGAGCGTATTTCTAAAGATTATCCAAAACAGGTTGATCTTGCAAGGGAATATGTTAAATATGTTTTCGGTGAGTTTTTTCCACCATTTTAATTTAAGAAAACCAGTCTTCTAAACTTTTCTGTTCTGTATTTAGACTTTTCATTTTACCAGTAGTGTTTAAGACCCTATCTTCGGAAAATCCGTGTTTTTCACATAAAAATTCAGTAACTTTATCGTTATCTACATTTTTAAACTTGATTTTATAGTTAGTATTAACATCAGGGTTAAGAAATATTTCTCTTAATGTAAAAAGATTTGTTTTAGGTTCTACATCTAAATCTTTCAATACTTCTTCTAGACTTTTATTTTCTAATAATTTTAGACCTCTTTTAACCCCAATACCATGTACTCCATCATTAAAATCAGTACCTACAAGGAGAGCCAAATCAATTAATTCCTCTCTTGTAAGGTTTACATGGTTTAGGACTTTTTCAAGCTCCATATATTCAAGATTAGAAAGACCTCCACTTAAGGTAAGGTTTCGAATAATTCTAGGTGAACCAAATAATAAACAGTCATAATCTTGGGAAGCTACAGCCCATGCATCATTATTTAAAACCATATAAGATGCTTGTGCTTCACCTTCTCCTGAAGCCTGGACATAAGGTATTCCCATATAATCAAGTAACTCTTTAGAACTTTTAATAATATAGGGAGTCATTCGTGATGTTCTAATTGCATATTTACGTGCAAGTTCCTCATCACCTGCTTCAACTGCTTTTCTCCATTGTTCTTCTGATTTTTCTTTAATCTCTTGACGTTTACTTATAGTGCTTGCTTTATGTTCTGATGGTTTTCCGTCAAATACATAGATTGGCTTTATACCCTTCTCAACAATAGATGCAGTTCTATATAAAATACCACTTAAATGGGAAGTAACATTGCCCTCTGCATCTTTAAGAGGAGTACCGTCTCTTTGACGAATGCCTGATAAAAATTGATAAATAGTGTTGTATGCATCTATAGCAATTGTTCTACCATTTAAATCTTTTAGCTCTATTTCCTCTGGTCTAGCAATATCTTTAAATTTTACTCCCATCTTATCACCATATGTGGAATTTTTTCTTAAAAATAAATTAATCAATTAATATTTACTAATATTTTCATTAATTTTTCTTATAAATTATTTAAAATAATCAATTAATAATCACTAATATTTTCATTAAAATAACTTACAGGGAAGATTTCTTCAATCCACATAAAGACTTCTCTG
>CAYQMW010000197.1:0-2113 GCA_964418715.1 uncultured Methanobrevibacter sp.
AACTTTACAAGATGGTTTAGGTAATTGTGTTGACCAAAGTCATTTGTTACTCGGTATGTATCGTACTGCAAATATACCTGCAAGATATTGTCATGCAACCTGTTATTTCAGAAGTGGTCTAGTTGTAGGTCACGTATGGGTTGAATGTTATGTGAACGGAAAATGGTATTCATGTGATACCACTTCAAACCAAAATACATTTAACAATATTGTTAATTGGGGTTCATGTTCAACAATCAACAGATATACCGAAATATATTTCTAAACTGGATTAATATCCAAATCTTTTTTTCTTTTTTTTTAAAATTTTTTTACATTTTAAAAACTATTTTTAATAACCAAATAATAAATTATAGAAGTTATAACTTACATATAATATTATATCTTAATTTAAATATTTCATATGTTAACAGTTATGAGGGATGTAATTGAAATTTAGTTTAGAACTTCTGCCTAATGAACCTATTAAAGATATTATTGAAGTAATACAATTAGCTGAGGAAATAGGTTTTGAAAATGTTTGGATAACTGATCATTATAATAACCGTGATGTTTTTGAAGTATTATCAATTGCTGCTTATGAAACATCTACAATTAAAATGGGGTCTGGAGTATCAAATCCTTACGTAAGAAATCCTGTAACTATTGCAGCTGCAACTTCAACATTAAATGAAATTTCTGAAGGTAGAGCCCTGTTAGGTGTTGGTCCTGGTGATAAAGCAACTATGGAAACTTTAAATCTATCATGGAACAAACCGGTTAAAACAGTCAAAGATGCTATTGTAAACATTAGAAAATTATTGAATGGTGAAACTTTAGAACAGGGAGCATATCTGAATGGAACTAAGAAAATAGAAAATAAGATTCCTATTTATATGGCAGCTCAAGGGCCAATGATGCTTAAAGGTTCTGGTGAAGTTGCTGATGGATGTCTTATCAATGCTTCCAATCCAAAAGATTTTGAAATAGCAATTCCATTAATTAAAGAAGGTATAAAAAAAGTAAATAAATCTGAAAAAGATTTTACTTTTGCTGCTTATACTGCATGTAGTATAGATAAAGATGTTAACGAAGCATATAAGCAATCCAAAATTGTTGTAGCTTTTATTATGGCTGGTGCACCGGATATAGTTCTTGAACGCCATAATATTTCTAAAGATGTGGCTATTGCAGTTAGGGATGCATTGTCTAAATATGATTTTAAAACTGCTGCAAGTTTAATTGATGAGAATATGATTAATGCGTTTAGTGTATGTGGAACACCAGAAAATATTCAAGAAACCATAGAACAAATGGATAGAGAGGGTATTAATGAATTTGTACTTGCTTCACCTATAGGTAAAGACAGAGTAAAATCTTTAAAATTATTAGGAGATATAATTAATTCATATGATTAAGGTTGTTGTTTTATGAAAGTTCAAGAGATAAATAAAGAAATTAGGGAAAATGCTATAGAATATATTATTAAAAAACGTGATAGAAAAAAAGAAAAAAAACCTTTACAGGCTTATGCTGCTAGTTGGGCTAATGAAGATAGATTATATGATTCAGTTGGTTATACTATATTTATAGTTTTACCAACAAGTGGTTGTGAATGGGCAACAAAAAGTGGTGGATGTACAATGTGTAGTTATATCGCTGATTCACCATTAACTGATATTTCAGAAGATAACTTAATAGAAATTTTCAATAATGAATGGAATAAGCAATTAGATAAAACTGATATTTCTTCACACGAAAATGTTGCAATAAAATTATTTGTTTCAGGTAGTTTTTTAAACACTAATGAAATTCCTGAAAAAGTACAAAATTATATTTTCAAAGAATTTAACAAATATGACCAAATTAAAGAGGTAATTGTAGAGTCAAAACCAGAATACATTAATGAAGATTCATTAATTCGTTTAGCACAGTTAATTCCAGATAAAATATTTGAGATTGGTATAGGTCTCGAAACATCAAATGAAGAAACTCGATTAAATAAAATTAATAAAGGTATCACCAATAATTCTTTTGAAAGATGTGTTTCAATAATAAATTCAATAGAAAATTATGATATTAGAGCAAAAGATTATTTATTGGTAAATCATATCTTAATTTCTGAAAAAGAAGC
>CAYQMW010000198.1:0-2040 GCA_964418715.1 uncultured Methanobrevibacter sp.
CCATCATGAGATTTAATTTCAAATTTTATAGGCATTTTATTCCTCTATTTTATTTAGATTTTTGCTATTTAATTTATTTGAATTATTATTATATTTCTTATAATTTTATTTATAATTTGTTTATTGATTTACTATTTTTAATTTTTTTAATTTTTTTTAATTTTTTAATTTTTTAGTTTTTTTAAAATTAATTTTTAAATTTTAATTTCTATTTTTTTCAAAGTATCTGAAATTTTTCTTAAAAAATATTTAGGTTTAACTAAAATACTGTCACCTTTTAGGTTACACTTTTCATTTTTTTAGTAATATTTATATACTCTACATATATAATTTAATATAAGGAT
Source organism: uncultured Methanobrevibacter sp. (assembly GCA_964418715.1). GTDB lineage: Archaea > Methanobacteriota > Methanobacteria > Methanobacteriales > Methanobacteriaceae > Methanarmilla. The sequence goes on from CAYQMW010000198.1 coordinate 345, forward strand.
TGAGGTTTAACCCTATGATATTCTAGGATGTGTTTTTAATGTCTGTATTTGATAAAATTAAATCTTTATTTGGAAAAGGTAAAGATATTGAAATAGAAAAGGAAGTTGAAATATCTATTGAAGTAGATAAATCAGCACCTGAACAGACATCTTCTAATGAATCTGCTGTTCCTGACAGTGATGATTCTACAATTGAATCTTCTGAACCAGTTGTTGAAACCGACAAAGAAGAAGAAGTTAAACATCCTGAAGAAGATATTTCTTCTGAAGTTGAAGATACTCCTGAAGAAGCTCCTGAAACAGAAGAGGACGAAGTGGAAGTGGAAGCAGCTGTTGATGAAGAAGTTTCCGAAGATAGTTTAGATTCTTCTGAAGAAATTGAAGAAGAGATTTCAGTTGAATCTGAAGATAACTCTGAAGATGAAAAAGAAACTGAAAAAGAGAGAGATAATATGACTTTGTTAAATGATAATGATGTTTATACATTAGATGATATCGACTTTGATTTTAAAGAAAGATTTGTTGAAGCGGGTCTTGAAACTGTAGAACATTGTTTCCAATGTGGAACTTGTGGTGGAGGTTGTCCATCTGGTAGGAGAACCCCTTACAGAGTAAGACAAGTTGTAAGAAAATGTTTATTAGGATTAAGAGAAGAAGTAATTTCTGATCCTGCTTTATGGATGTGTACTACCTGTTACACTTGCCAAGAAAGATGTCCTAGAAGCGTTACTATCGTAGATATTATTAAATTTGCACGTAATGAAGCTGCTCATGCTGGTTTCATGGCTGATGCACACAAAGCTACTGGTAAATTCGTAATTGAATCTGGTCACGGTGTACCTATTAACGATACTGTTAAAGCTTTAAGAAAAGAAATAGGTCTTGAAGAAGTACCTCCAACTACTCATAAATATCCAGAAGCTTTAAGTGAAGTTCAAGCTATTTGTAAAGCTTGTGAATTTGATAAATTAGTTGATTATCAAGGATTATAAGGAGGAAGAAATATGGAAATTGCTTACTTTTTAGGATGTATTATGAATAACCGTTACCCAGGTATTGAAAAAGCTACCAGATTGTTATTCGATAAAGTCGGTATTGAACTTAAAGATATGGAAGGAGCTTCATGTTGTCCTGCTCCTGGTGTATTCGGTTCTTTTGATCAAAAAACTTGGGCTACTATTGCAGCTCGTAATATTGCTATTGCAGAAGGAATGGGAGACGACATCGTAACTGAATGTAACGGATGTTACGGTTCTTTATTCGAAGCTAAAGAATTATTAGATGAAAACCCTGCTAAAAAAGATGAAATTAATGCTGTTTTAGCTGAAACTACTAAATACCAATATGAAGGTACTTCTAATGTTAGACACTTTGCTGAAGTTTTATACAATGATGTTGGTTTAGATAAACTTGCTGAAATGTTTGAAAAACCTTTAGACATTAATGTTGCTGTCCACTATGGATGCCACTTCTTAAAACCAACTGCAGCAAAACAATTAGGAGATGCTGAAAATCCATCTATTTTAGATGAATTAGTTGAAATTACTGGTGCAAAATCCGTCGATTACACTGACAAACAAATGTGTTGTGGTGCAGGTGGAGGTTTAAGAGCTAGAGATTCATATATTAATACTTGTTTCGCAAATTGAGAACTCTACAATCAGACTAGAGAGTGTTATGAGTGGATGGTATCCAA
>CAYQMW010000199.1:0-1988 GCA_964418715.1 uncultured Methanobrevibacter sp.
AATATTGGTAATACTTGGAGTAAGAAAAGAAATATTTTTAATTAAATTTTTAATATTCTGACACATATACCTTACTTCACCACGAGGAGCGTCATTTCTCCAATCATAATAACCTGTTTTAATTTCAACAGGTTTTCTAATCTCTCCTTCAGGTATATTATCTATTGCCTGCCTAATTAAATCAATAGACTGAGGGATTTCATCAAATCTATTCATAGTACGGGCATAATTATCTCCTTCTTTTCTCCAAATTGGTTCAAAATCAAAATAATCTTTATAAGTATGGTGGAACTCACGGCAATCATGTTTTAGACCTGATGCTCTACCAATCGGTCCAACAGCACGACCTTTCAAAGCTTCCTCTCTTGACATCAGTCCTACTCCCTTAGACCTAAGACCAATCACAGGCCCTTCTGAGAATAAATCTACAATCCTTTGATGATTATCTTCAATAACTTTAAGGTTATTAAGGATTTGTTTAAAATGCCTTTCATCAGCATCCATCCTAACACCACCTACTACATTCCAACCCATATTAACACGATTACCTGAAATTAACTCAAGTGAATCCATGGCATATTCTCTAAGTTCTAAAACCTTCATAAATAACATTTCATGATCTAAGGTTTTAAAGTAAGTAGAGTTTGCAAGGTAGTGAGATTGTATTCTATCTAATTCATTAACAATAAGCCTTAAAAATTGAGCTCTAGGAGGTACTACTTCACCTGCCATAAGTTCTAGAACCTCTGCAAATGATTGAGTGTGCTCATATGAACAAATACCGCAAATTCTCTCACTAAGATAAATACATTTTTGCCAAGTTTTACCTTCCATGATTTTTTCAATACCTCTGTGAACATAACCATAATCAATTTCAGCTTTAAGAACTCTCTCTCCTTGAGTTTCTAATTTTAATCTTAATGGTTCTTTTAAACCAGGATGTACTGGGCCTATTGGTACTATCATATCTTAACACCTCTAATCATCATCTTTTATTTTCCTATTTGCTTGACTTTTAGCAACCATAGCACCAGGTGCTACTGCAAGTACAGCACTTATAATTTCACTATGCCTTGGAGGACATCCGCTAACCGCTGCATCTACTGGAATGAAATTTGATGCTGGAGCATTAACTCTTCCTCCTTCTTGAGCAAAAACATCCCCTGATTGAGGACAGTTACCAACTGCTAAAACCACTTTTGGTTCTGGAGTTTTAGCATATATTCTTCTTAATTTATCTTCCCATTGCTCTGTAACAGCTCCTGTTAAGAGTAATATATCTGCATCACGAGGATTGTTTTGTAAGTAAATACCATATTGTTCAAGATCATATCTTGGTGATAGGCATGCAACAAGCTCAACATCACAGCCATTGCATCCTCCACAATTAATGATACATACATTAATTGAAGTTTTCCTTACAATATCCTTTAAGCGATTTAGCATATTATTACCTCAAAATCTTTAATATTTTTTAATATTTTTCTGATTTATAATTAAGTTTTTAATTTTTGAATTTTAATATTATTTAATAAATATGAATTGTAATTTAAATTTTTATTAGATTAATAATTTTTTTATATCATCTAATCATTTCAAGTATTGATTGTTTACCTTCTTCTAATGCTTTATCATAATCATATCCATCTAAAATTTTTAAACTTAAATGGACTTTTAAATCCATAGCATCTTCTTGTGAGATTAATTCTAAAATATCTACATAGTAGAATAATTTTAAATCATTATCTAACTTTTTCATAATAACATCAGGCATTGTTGATTCATAGGTAGAATGAAGGGAACTTAAGGAAGACATATCCAAATGTTTCATAAGAATATCTTCAAACTCCTCATTGGATATACCCAATTCCTCTGATAATGGAATTACTATATCTTTTTGCCATTTGAAACTTCTTAAAATTCTTAATTTATAAAGTTTCATTTTCTCTTCATTATCCATCTAATCACCAGATATTAAATATATTAAA
>CAYQMW010000200.1:0-1943 GCA_964418715.1 uncultured Methanobrevibacter sp.
TTATAAATAAACTAAAAAACAATTAATAATTCTTATTTAATAAAAAAAATAAGTAAAAGATTTTAAGAAACTTTATTTTAAATAATTTATTTTAGAATAAATCAATTTTTAACAGAATAATAAAAATTTAAATGAATTTAATCAAAAATTAATCAGCACAAATGAAAATAATTATAATATAATTATTTAAATTTAATGAAAGTTCAAAATATTAAATCTACTTCTATATAGAATATAATATTTTATTTAAAATATATAAAAATTATTTAATATTAGTGTAAATTATTTTAAATTTATTATTATTATTATTATTTAAAAAAAATTATTTTTAATAAAGTAATATTAATTTATATAATTAATTTTATCCAAATTATAAAAATAAAAGATATAATTAAGATTCATAAAAAATAGTTTAGTTATAAGTTAAAACAAAAAGCATATATGAAAATATGAAAAATATGAAAAAAATATTTAAAAAAGCATCCAAGAAAATATACTTTATAAAAATAATTAAAATAAATTATTATAAATAAAAATAAATATATAAAAAAAGTTTTTAGTGTAAAATAAATTGAAAAATTGAGTAATTATTAAGTTAGGGAAATATAATACAGTCTAGGCATTTAAAAATTATAGAAATAAAAAATTAAATGTGAAGATTAATAGTATTCAGAAGCATCTACATCAGTAGTTTGATATGAGTAGTCTTCGGAATATCCATCAGTTTCATAATATTGGTAATCTTCACCACTATCATAGGAAGAGTCATATCCTTCATCATAATTATAACTATCTGATTCATAGTTGTCAGAATCACCATAGTAATTATTAGAATTAGAATTATTTCCACTATATTGGACTACACCATTAGATGAACTTGACTGGGTATCATCAAAATCATCAAGTGATCTGTTTTCATATAAACTAATATTATGTGTTACATCTATTGGCATATGTGTAGTATTGTTTTGAACAACATTTCCTTCGTTACCATTAAATCCCATTGAAATTCCTATTGTAGATCCTAGACCAAATGCAACGATTAAAATTAGAAAACCTAATATAAGTCGTCTTTGTCTACGTGCTTTTCTTCTTCTTCCTCTCATTTCCCCATAACCCTTAAGTTTATCATTACACTAATGAATACATGAAGACTAGCACAAATACCTCCTAATATGATAGCTCAATCATAAACATTTACACATCTGTAAATAAATTAATAATTAATTCGCCACGTTTACATATTAATATAAAAATTATTATTTCAGTTTATACTTCTTTTTAGAAATTCATACTTATGTTAACATTTCAATTTTGAAATTCTCAATTCAGTTTATATTTGTTTTTTGAAATTTACGAAAAGATCAATATTTCAATTTTGAAATTTGTATCAGAGTTCATATTTCAGTTATGAAATTTATACTTCAATCATTTCAATTTAGCATGTGGAAAAAAATTATTATTTTCCTGTTTATGCATTGAAGAATTTTAATATAGAAATAAGTGTGAATTGAATTTCCTATTAAAAGTATTGTATATTCCCTTACGAAATAATAACCTTCAACAAACACATGAATGTATAATAAGAACAACTGATATTCATAGTAATACATTCACATGAAACTGTGAACATCTTCATGTTACACTAATTACATAATATTATATTAAAAACTATTTATATACTTTGTTATGTGTGTAAGTGTGTACACATATACACACAAATAGTAATAATAATTTTTCTATAAAAAAATTTTTTATACCTCTTAAAATGATTTAAATCTTAAATTAGAGAATTAATACTTTTAAAAAATATAAATTAATAAAAATAAAAAAAAAAAAATAAAATATAAAAATTAAAATAAATAAATTATAAAAAAATTAAATAATTTTTATATTATAATAAATAAAAAAAGTTTTAATCTAAATTAATTAAAATAAATAAT
>CAYQMW010000201.1:0-1933 GCA_964418715.1 uncultured Methanobrevibacter sp.
CTATCTTCAGTTTCACTATCGGAAGTTAACTCTTCAGATGCAAATGTTACACCATTAATACCATCTCTACCTGTAGTTCCTCCCATTAAAAAGAATACATCTCCAACATTAGGTGCTTTACCATATACGATTTTATCCTTTTCAACAAGACCTACACACATTACATTTACAAGAGGATTTGTTCTAAATGCTTCATCAAATTCAATTTCTCCTGCAACTGTTGGAACACCTACCCTGTTACCATAATCGGAAATTCCTTTTACAACATTTTCAAAAATATATCTTGATTTCTGATCTTCAATTGGTCCGAATCTTAAAGGATCAAGAAGTGCTATTGGTTTTGCACCCATAGATATAATATCTCTTAAGATTCCGCCAATTCCAGTACCTGCTCCACCATATGGTTCAACTGCAGAAGGGTGATTATGACTTTCCATACCTACTGCAAGAGCATATTTATCTGTAACAGATACTAATCCTGCATCGTCTCCAGGACCTAAAATAATATTTTCCCCTTCTGTAGGAAACCTTCTTAAATATGGCCTACTACTTTTATAGGAACAATGTTCTGAAAACATAACATCTAACATTCCTTCTTCTAAGGAATTCATTTCTCTACCTAATAAATTAGTGATAAATTCTACTTCAGAGTCCATTAAAGTCATTTAAATCACCTGTTTTTTTATTAATTTAATCTTTTAATATTTCAATTTTAATATTTTCTTCTTCAATTTTCCAGTTTTTAGTGTAAATACTACTAATATCATCACTTTCGACTTCGCTATCGTCGACTTGTCCTACATTTACTGTAAGACTGTTTGCCCTTACTTCATTAGATATTAAGTCTATTTGTTTTAATACTAAATCTTTAAAGTCTTCAGATGATGTTACATTTACTTTAATATTTGCTTCAACATCTAAATCCATATCTTTTCTCATATCCTGAATTCTTCTAATAAGTTCCCTACTCATAGCTTCAGATAAAATTTCAGGAGTGATTTTAGTATTTACAAACACATTTCCTCCTTTAAACTCAGAGGATACGAAATCTTCCGGAAGTTCAGAGTCAAATATTATCTCATCAGAATTTAAACAAATAGTTTTTTCATTACCTTGACGGTCTGGACCTGTGATGCTAATTTCACCATTTTCTTCAAGTGTATTTTTAACTTCATTTCCATCAGCATTTTCAAGATAAGTTTTAACTATAATTAAATCTCCTTTAAGTTTTTTACCTAATATTTTAAGATTAGGTTTTGCAATATAGGATAATTCATCAAATTCAGAAGATGGAATAACTTCTTTTGTATTGGATTGATCTTTTATAACATTTTCAAGAGCATTAACTGCATTTAATACATCCTCATCACTTGATACCACAGTTATATCTGTAACAGGCCATCTTAATTTATACCTTGCAACATCTCTTGCTCTTATAGATGCATCAATTACATCACGAACAATTTCCATTTGTTTTTCTAAATCTGCGTCAATTAAATCTTCATCTACATTCCAATCTTCCATATGTACACTTAATTTACTGTCTGGAAGAGTATCTACAACAAGATTTTGGTAGATTTCTTCAGATAAGTGTGGAGTAATTGGAGCCATAAGTTTAATAAGTGAAGTGATTGCAGTGTAAAGACCATAGTATGCACCTAATTTATCTGGATCATCACTTTCTACCCAGGTTCTTCCTCTAATTAAACGGACATACCAACGACTTAAATCTTCTAGGATAAAATCCATGATTTTACGGGTTGCCTTATGGAAGTGTAATGATTCAATATCATTAGCTACCTCTTTAGTAAGAGTATTAACCCTTGATATAATCCATCTATCTTCATCTCCGAGCGTCATTGAATTTACACTACATCTAACAGGAACAAAATTATCTAATGACATATATGTTGTTGAAAAGACATACCCAGTC
>CAYQMW010000202.1:0-1905 GCA_964418715.1 uncultured Methanobrevibacter sp.
AACTGGACACAAAATCACATAAAAATTAAATAAGCCTATAAAATTTTACAGACTCCATTTTTATAAAAATTAGAAAAAATTTGATTTTTGTATAGATTTTTAATAAGCTTTAAATAATCAAAAAAAATTAAATACTTATTAGTTAAAATTTTTATTATTTAAATAAATTTAATTGAAAATAAATGATTTAAAATAGAAAATAATGATAAAATCATTATTTAATATAATAAATAGTTTTAATCAGAATATTACTTAAATAATTATTCTTATGGGAAAAATCATGAATTTTTATTAAACGTATAGTAAATTAAAGATTATAATTTAATTTTATATTTGATTGAGGTGATTTGATGAATCAGATAAAAACAGCAATGGTTGGAACTCCATGTCAAATTATGGCAGCAACTAAAATTAACAAATATTCAGATATTACCGGTGGTTCACCAATAGATATTAAAATAGGCTTGTTCTGTATGGAGAACTTTTCATATACATATTTAGAAAAATTCCTAAATGAAAATAATATTGAAATGTATGAGATTAAAGAATTTAGAATTGACAAAGGTAAATTCTTAGTTAATTTAATAAATGGTAAACAATTTTCTATACCAATAGCAGAAACTAGGATATTCACACGTAAAAACTGTCAAATATGTACTGATTATACATCTGATTTATCTGATATATCAGTTGGATCTGTAGGTTCACCAGATGGTTTCTCAACTGTAATTGTTAGAACCGAAAAAGGTCAAAAAATAATCAATGAACTTAAAGAGAAAAATCTTATAATATGTAAGGAAATCTCTGAAGGTGGCCTTAATCTACTTAAAAATATTGCAAATAAGAAAATCACCACTAATCAAAAGAACATTATGAATCGTGAAAGGGTGGCAAGACAAGTTCTATCACAAAGACATGTAACAGAAGAAACCCTTCATACCCAATCTCATGACTGCCAATTTAGTAATTTAGAAGCAGATGTAATAAGTGTTGGAGGATGTGTACTTTGTGGTGCATGTGAATATGTATGTAAATCCAATATAATTCAAATTAATGATAGAAAACCACAAGCATATGGTGAGTGTGATGAGGATTGTCATGCATGTTATTACGCATGTCCTAGAACTTATGTTAGTACAGAAGTTTTACCAGAAGATATTGACTCTAAACCTTTTGGTGAATATTTAGAGATTATGGCTGTAAAATCAAACAATATAAACGGTCAAGATGGTGGGGTTGTAAGTGGAATCTTAATGTATTTACTTGAAAAAGAAATAGTTGATGAAGTATTTTTAGTAGGTCAAGATGAAAATGCCCCATGGAAACCTAAATCATTTGTTTCAAACAAGGTTTGGGATGTTATTGCAGCAGCAGGTACTAAATACAGTACTGTGCCAATTGGATTTAAAGCATTAAGCGATAAATCCCAATAAATATTTTTATTTTTTTTTTATTTATTAAATAATATTTAATTTTCTTATTGAGATTATTATTAGGAATTGATATAAATTTTTACTTGTCAATTTGGATAGTATTATAATAATTATTTTATATTAATTTCAATATTATTTAAAAAGTTTTACTATTTTTTTCAAATCAAATTATAATTTTAAATTCAATAAATTTCAGATAAATAGAAAGTATTATTTAATATTAATTAATATTAATTAATATATTATTAAAATGTAAATTGTATTATAAATGTAAATACTTAAAATAAACGAGATGATTAAATGACAAAGAAAAAAGATTCTAAAAAAGAACCATCTAAAGCGGAAAAATATTTTAATATGGATCTCATGAGAGAACTATGTCAATCTAATGGTATATCTGGATTTGAAGATGATATTGCAGACATATTTGAAAGAGAATTAAAAGATGTTGTAGATACAATTGAAAAAGATC
>CAYQMW010000203.1:0-1834 GCA_964418715.1 uncultured Methanobrevibacter sp.
TAAAATCAGATTTTCCAAATTGATAAAAAATTTTCTTATATTAAAAATAATAGTTAAAATTTTAATTTCATTATAAAAAAAGCATAATAAATTTCATTTTTTCAAAAAAAAGTATTAACTAATTTAATTTTATTTAAAAATTCAGTATTAAGAAATTTATTTTTCTCAAAAAAAAAGTATTAATTAATTTAATTTTACCTAAAAAATTAGTATTAACAAATGCAATTTTGCTAAAAAATAGTATACTTTAGAATAATAAAAATGTTTAAAATAAGATGGTTATTTTTCCTGGGATATATATGCCGGGGGCGGGATTCGAACCCGCGGCCTCACGGTATCCCAGGAATTCAGTCAGAGCATAGCTAAAAACCCTATGAGCCGTGCGCTCTAACCAGCTGAGCCACCCCGGCATTATACAATTATAATTAAGATGATTATGATATATATACTTTTCCTTTAAATGGAGTTTTTTGTCGATTTTTTATTTTTTTAGAAAAAATAAAATTTATAATCAAAACTTCTTATTTATAGTAATATTTAATATCATAGAAAAATAATATTAAATTATTATTATAATTTATATAAAAATTATAAATTTAGTTTTAGTAAAATCATTTTTTTCATTATTTTTCTAAAATTAATTTTTTAAAATAATTTATAAATTATTAATAAAAACTTATTATTTTGTTTTTAAAAATTATTTAATTTATTTAAATTATTTAAACAGTTGTTTAATAATTTAAAAACTTTATTTGTGATACTATGAGTAATGTAAAAGATATGTCCCTTGCTGATGAGGGAATAATGAAAATTGAATGGGTACAAAAACATATGCCTGTTCTTGAACATATTAAAAAAGTATTTGAAGAAGAAAAACCTTTTGAAGGTATTACTATTGGTTCATGTTTACATTTAGAACCTAAAACTGTTAATCTTGGTTTAACATTACAGGCTGGTGGAGCAGAAGTTGCTATGACTGGTTGTAATCCTTTATCCACTCATGATGATGCTGCAGCAGGTGCGGCTGCACTTGGTTTAAACATTTATGGTTGGAGAGAACAAAGTGATGAAGAATATTATGAAGCTATTGATGATGTATTAAGTCATAAGCCTGACATTATTATTGATGACGGTGCAGATATGATTATGTACTTACATGGAGAAAGGAAAGATCTTTTATCAAATATTATGGGTGCATGTGAAGAAACTACTACTGGTGTTCACAGACTAAAAGCAATGTCTGATGATGGAGCATTAAAATTCCCTGTTGTTGCTGTAAATGATGCTTATACTAAATATTTATTTGATAACAGATATGGTACCGGTCAATCCTCCCTTGATGCAATTATGGGTACAACCAATATGTTAATTGCAGGTAAAAATTTAACTGTCTGTGGTTATGGTTGGTGTGGTCGTGGAATTGCTACCCGTGCTTTAGGTTTAGGTGCTAATGTTATTGTAACTGAAGTAGATCCAATTAGAGCACTTGAAGCTAGAATGGATGGTTTCAGAGTAATGCCAATTAGAGAAGCAGTAAAATACTCAGATATTATAATTACAGTTACTGGTAATATTAATATTATCTCTGGGGATGATTTCAAATACATGAAAGACGGTTGTATGCTTTGTAACTCTGGACACTTTAATGTTGAAATTAACAGAGAAGATATGGAAGCTCAAGCTGTAAGTGTTAAAACTGTCCGTGAAAGTATTGAAGAATTTACCATGAAAGATGGTAGAAAATTATATCTTTTAGCTGATGGTAGACTTGTAAACCTTGCAGAAGTGCCGGGAGTGGGACAGAAAAAGAGCGTGAAAAATATCTGCGGGGGCG
>CAYQMW010000204.1:0-1765 GCA_964418715.1 uncultured Methanobrevibacter sp.
TGACTTCCTAAAAAAATAATTTCCTAAAATATTTAAAATTTATATAAAAAATTCATTCAATTATATAAAAAAACATTATTAATTAAAAAAAAAAAAAATAATTTTAAATTAAAAAATAGTTTTAAATTAAAAAATAATTTTAAAAAGTAAAATAAATACAATATTCCCACTAATTTTAAAATCAAATAAAAATGTAGTTATATATACCAAATTAACTATTAATATATGATTGAAATAATATTAGCCTGTTTTTTAGGAATACTGCTCGGTACAATTACAGGTATTTTTCCAGGAATACATGTTAACACTTCAGGAGCAATAGTATTTACCCTATCACCTTACTTACTTAGTTTTCTATCAGCAGAAGTATTATGTGTATTTTTAGCATCCCTTGCAATATCTCATGCTCTTTTAGAATTTATACCTTCAATACTTCTTGGAGTTCCAGAGGAAGGTACTGCACTTACAATTCTTCCAGGACACCGTATGGTTCTTCAAGGAAGAGCCAAAGAAGCAATACGTATTGTTGCAATTGGCGGTTATGGTGCTATTATTGTAACGATAATTACACTTCCAATTTTTGCAATAACCCTTCCATATCTTCATAATCTGACTAAACCTTATCTTTGGATTTTTCTATTGGTAGTGTCCCTTATCCTCGTTTATAAATTAAGTTATAATATCCACGATAGAATCTGGTCACTTATTTGTTTTTTATTAAGTGGTCTGATAGGTTGGGCAGTGTTTGAAACACCAATCGCATCAAATTTAAGTCTTATGGCAACATTTACCGGACTTTTTGGAGTAAGCACACTTATTTTCAGTATTGGAGATAATTCCAAGATCCCCCATCAAAATCCCTTTGTAGAATTAGAATTAGATAAAAAAACCCTAAAAAACATTTTTCTTGGAGGTACTACTGGAGGCATACTAGGATTTTTACCTGGTTTTGGTCCGGCTCAAGGAGGAATCATTGCACAAAACCTTTCAAAAACCTCTGACATTGATGATAATGCTTCTAGTTTTTTAATGACAATAAGTGGAATCAATACTTCCGATTGTTTATTTTCCCTTATTGCAATATATTTAATTGGAAATCCTAGAAGTGGAATTGCTGTATTTATTTCATATCTGATTAACAAGTTTAGTGTTGCTCATCTTTTACTTTTTATTTTCGCTTCACTGATTGCGGTATCTGTATCATTATCCCTTGCACTTATTATTGGAGATAAATTTTCAAAGATTATTGAAAAACTTGATTATAATAAAATGTCCCTACTTGCAATTGGACTTATGATTTCATTAGTTTATATTTTTACTATTGTCTATCATGGTCCCATATGGTATATTACCCTTATTCTTATTACCACAACTGCACTAGGCCTTATACCTCATTACCAAGGTTTAAGTAAATCTCATTTAATGGGTGTTTTGATTTTACCTGCAATAATAATTTATTTTTCAATGTTTCACTAAATAAATCAGATTTTGAAATTTTCCTTATGTAAAAAAATAACTGAAAAATTCCTAATTTAAAAAAATAAAAAAATAAATTTTTTAAAAAAAAATCTTAAAAAAAGTGGAAAATTTAGTGAAAATGATAAAAAATATCCCAAAAATAAAAATTATTAAAATTATTTAAAACTTATATAAAGAAATTATAAATCATATTTAGTTAAATTAAATTTATTTGAATTAAATTAGTGATTTTAAATATGTATTTGGCTTTAAAAATTTGAATTAATACTAAATTTTATTAAATTAT
>CAYQMW010000205.1:0-1647 GCA_964418715.1 uncultured Methanobrevibacter sp.
ATTAATAAATTATTTTAAATATAAATGTGCTTAGTAATAATTTACAAATATTTTTCAAGTAAAATTTTAAAATTTGATAAAATGATTATGGTACAAGGAGAAGTTGGCGGGAAAGTATATACAGAACCTTTTTCTAAGGGAATTTTGTCACGTTCTTTAATTAGGGCTGAATTAGATATTAATGAAGCATATGAGATTGCATCCTTAATAGAATCAAAAATCAAAGAGGCCAATATTGAACTTATCTCTACTGATGATTTGGCTGAAATGATTATAGGGGTACTTGAAAATTTTAATAAAGAAGTTGCATTAAATTATATCAATTGGAGAAAAGTACGAAATTCCAAGGAACCATTGATTGTTCTGATTGGTGGTGCATCTGGTGTTGGAACTAGTTCCATTGCCTTTGAAATTGCTAACCGTTTAGGTATTGGTAATATGATCAGTACAGATATGATAAGGGAGGTAATGCGTAAAATAGTTTCACAGGATTTGTCTCCTGTAATTCATGAATCTAGTTATACTGCTTATGAAGCTATGAGAGTACCATCTCCACCTGAATTTGATGAGGTTATTGCAGGATATAAAACTCATGTAGACACTATATCAGTTGGTGTGGATGCTGTAATTGAAAGGGCATTAACTGAAGGAATAAGTATTGTTGTTGAAGGAGTTCATATTGTTCCAGGCTTTATAAGGCAGGATTTGCTTGATAGGGAAAATGTTGTATTATTTACATTGCAGGTAAGTGACCCTGAACTGCATAAAGGAAGATTTTACTCAAGAAGTAGTCAAATGTGGGCAAGAAGGCCTCTGCAGAAATATTTAGACAATTTCCAGTCAATCAGGAAAATTCAAAATTATATTGTAATGCAGTCACAAAAATATAATGTTACTGTGGTTGAAAACATTGATTTATCAACTACTATTGATTATATGATTAAAAATATTACAGACAAATACGGAGGTTTAAGTAATGATGGATAGTATTAAGGTTAAAGATTTGATGACAAGTGATGTTATCACAGTTGGAGAGGATGAAGAAGTAGTCTTTGCCTTTGAAAAACTTATGAAACATAAAATCAGTGCTATGCCAGTTGTCAAAGGTGACGAAATGGTTGGTATTGTTACTGCTACTGATTTAGGCCATAACCTTATTTTAGACAAATATCAGTTAGGCACTAAAGTCAATGATGTTATGGTTAAAAATGTTGCAACCGTTTCAAGTGAAGACAGTATTCTTGATGCTATATGTGAAATGGATCTTAATGCTCCTGAAGATGGAATTGTTAACCAATTGCCTGTTTTAGATGACGGTAAACTGGTAGGAATAATTTCTGATGGGGATATTATTAAAGTACTTAAAGATGAATTGGCTTAAAATTCATTTTTTATACCTTTTTTTATCAAAGTCTTTTTTTTAAATATTTTATTTTATCTATTTTTTTATCAATTTTTTTCAATATTTTTATATTTTTAATAGTTTCATGATATTTCCATGTTTTTTTTTTAAATTTCAAACGGTGTCAATATATTAAAAGCAGTTATTGATGGTGGGTGTTTATTTAAATTTTAAATAGTTTCAAGAAAAAAAGAAAAAATATAAGATATTGGGATTAGACCCAATATACTTAAATAGCAGTCCAA
>CAYQMW010000206.1:0-1620 GCA_964418715.1 uncultured Methanobrevibacter sp.
TCAAGATACAAAATTAATGATATTGATTTATTTAAACGTTTTTCTTATTTTTTAATGAATTCAACAGGCCAAAGATTTTCTAAATCTAATATAAACAGATATTTAAAAAATGAAAATAGAAAAACAACCAGAAATACAATTGCAAATTATACATTATATCTTGAAGATTCATTATTTGTTACTAAGGCAATCTGTCAGGATATTGTAGGTAAAAAAATACTTCAAACAAATGAAAAATATTATCTTGCAGATCATGGATTTCACCATGCTTTAGTAGATAATAATGATAATTGGACAGGAAGAATTTTAGAAAATATAGTTTTTAATGAACTGATTAGAAGAGGTTATTCTGTAAAAATAGGCAGAATCAGAAATAAGGAAATAGATTTTGTCTGTAAAAGACATGATAAAAATATATATGTACAGGTAACTTATCTTTTATCAAGTCCTGAAGTACTCAAAAGAGAATTTGATGTTTTATTAGATATTCCTGATAAATATGATACTTACGTTTTAAGTATGGATGAACTGGACATGTCTTACAATGGAATAAAACATAGAAACATAATTGACTTCTTATTGGATGATGAAATTTAATAATTTTTTGTTTTTTATTATTTATTTAATTTAATTTATTCAATTATGTTATTACAATATAAAAAGAATTAAGAATAATTATCATTGAATTATATTTAAAAAAGGAATATGAAAAATTATTAAAAAAGAGATATATGCATATTATTTATCTAAATATGCATCAATTAGATTTCTGGTTTCATTTAATGATTCCATAGGTATTCCTTTAGGATTTTGACCAAGTTCTCCCTGGACATCTTTTAAAATGTTTCCATCCATTCCTAAAAACATCCCTTCAGAAACTTCTTCTAAAAAGCTTTGTGGTGGAAGCAATGATACTCCTACTTTATTATTTTCCTTAACAGTTTGATCATTAGTTACAACTTTTACTGCACGTGTTGAAAGATTAACATTACACATCATAAGATTATCTGCTTTTGGATGTTTCATAACACTCATAATCTCTCCTACTCTTATGTCAATACTAATTATAGGGTCATTTATTGCTCCATATGCCAATCTGCTTTTAAGTCCAAGTATTGTATTTAGGAAAAATTGTACCTTTGCAATATTACTTTCTGTTTTTACCTTTTCCTCTTTAGGTGCACCACTCATAAATTTATGGTTCCAATCATCTCCACCTAGGAAAGTAATAATTCTTTTAGCATGTTCTTCAAGAGTTTTAACATCTTCACTTTCTGTTAGGCTGTCTCCTTCAAGATAAGAATATTTTAATGATTGAAAAGCACTATTCATTTGTTTAACTTCATCAATTGCAGCCTTTTTATTCCATGTTCCTCTAAAACTTGCTGTTTGGATAATATTTAAAAAATCTTCCTGTGCTTTCATTGCAACGAGTATTCTATAATCTTTAGATGTGTCCCACATAATAATCCTCAAAAAAATATTTTTATAATTTCATAATTTTTAAATAATTAATACTAATTTATGATATGAACTTTATATAATTTTATTTATTTTCTATTCATAGTTAAAATTATGACTTATTTTTTATGTTTAATATGAAATTTTTAAAAATTTAAT
>CAYQMW010000207.1:0-1524 GCA_964418715.1 uncultured Methanobrevibacter sp.
ATCAGACCTTTATAATGGTTCTACTGCATCAGTAAAAGTTACAGTTAAAAAAGCTACACCGAAAATAACTGCAAAAGCAGCAAAATATAAACTTAAAGTTAAAACTAAAAAATACACAGCCATAATTAAAGACAATAAAAACAGAGCACTTAAAAGTACAAAAGTTACATTAAAAGTCAATGGTAAAACATATACTGTTAAAACTAATAGCAAAGGCAAAGCAATATTTAAAATAACTAACCTTAAAAAAATAGGTTCATATATTGCAGTTATAACTTTCCCTGCTAACAAATACTACAATAAAGCAACCAAAAAGGTAAAAATAACTATAAAACAATGAAAAATTTAATAAGAGTTTATAATAACTCTTATTTATTATTTCTTTTTTTTTAAATAGCATAATTAAAATAAGTAAAATAAAAAATTAAATATAAATGTATTAAATATAATTTAGTAAAATTTAAATATAATTCTAATATAAAAACTATAAAATTCAAAAATAAAAAAATAGACAATGAAAAAGATAATAGAAAATAAAAATTAACTATTATAATTCATCTAAATCATCTCTAAATTCAATTTCATCTTTTTCAATACCAAGATTTTCCTTAAACTCTTTTTCTTTACGTTCACGTTTTTTGTTTTCAAGGAAACTATAGACAGACTTATGTCTAGAACCATTAAGAATCATTTCAACAGCTTCTTTTGCAACCATATTATTTTCCATAGATCCAATAAATGAAACAGTTTTACCATAAACTGCCATATCAACATCAGCCATATCTACAATAATATCTTTAGTAATTCCACCTCTTCCAATAATTCTTCCTTTATATCTAGCTAATGCTTTTTTATTTTTACCAAGAGCATCAGTTAATTTTATAACTTCAAGATAAACATCATCATCTTTTAATTTTAATGCAACCTCAGGATTAAACCCACGGCCAATAGCCTTAACAATATAATTTGTTTTCCAAACCCCTAATGGATCTTTCATAGTTTTTTGAGGGTAAATTTCTATTAATCCTTCTTCACTATTAACATCAATTGTTACATCTAATGTATCTTCAATAGTTTTTTTAACAGAACCATCCTTACCAATTAAAACACCTACACGTTCTTTAGGTATTTTTAGATAATCTGTT
This sequence comes from uncultured Methanobrevibacter sp., assembly GCA_964418715.1. GTDB lineage: Archaea > Methanobacteriota > Methanobacteria > Methanobacteriales > Methanobacteriaceae > Methanarmilla. Next base: position 1,146 of record CAYQMW010000207.1, read on the forward strand.
TCAGGCATATAATACACCTCTAAATTTTTTATATAAATAATATTATTTTATATATAGTTATATTTATTAATTTCTAATTACATTTGTCTAATCTTTATTAATTAAATAATATAATCTAAATTTTAAAAAAATAATAATTTTAAATTAACTTATAATGTTTTAATAAATAATTTATTTTTATATTAAAATTTCTTTTAATAAATTATTATTTTTAAACAAATGAGTAAAATTTAGTATTGGTTTAAAGAATATAATTTAATAATTTTAAACTTTTAAAAAACTGAGATTTAAATTTAGAAATTAAAATTATAAACAAAGCATCTACCAAAGAACAGAAATGCAGCGAGCATACCATACGCTCATACAGAAAATCACTTGA